>JAFQBR010000192.1 GCA_017399665.1 Clostridia bacterium
AATAACCAACCGTTTTGATATGCGGTAATACGCCGAATTTATCGTAGAATGTTACCAAGCTCATTTGGTCAACAAAAAGCTCGGCAATGCTTAATACGATAAAAGTAGTAAGCGTAGGCATAATCATTGGAAGAGTTATGTAAAACAACTCGCTTATAGCGTTAACCCCGTCTACCTGAGCCGCCTCTTCTATGGACTGACTAATACTAGACATCGAGCTTGTTATAAGCAAGGTCTGCCCTGCAAAACCCAGCCATAGGTTAAAGAATACAATAGTTGCAAAGGTTGTATCGGGATTATCGAGTAACCCCATTTTTAAACCAAACGCAGAAACAAAGGCATTATTTACCAAATAACGGAACAAATAAACCATTATTAAGTTTGAGATGATGTTAGGCAAAAATAGGATAACTCTAAAAAATCTTGAACCTACTGCTTTTTTGTAAACGTAGTAAGAAAAGATTACCGAAATGGGCAAGCCTAAAAATAACCTAAACGCCCATAAAACGACAGAGTTTCTAAGCATCATCCAATTTTCGCCGTAAGATAACATTTGTATTACGACCTTAAAATTATCTAGCTTGGCAAATGATATTTTATAACCAAAATCAGAACCCTCTAACGGCTCGTATTTTTTAAACGCCAACACTATTGTATTAACGTTAATAACGCCGTAAAATAATATAAAGATGATAATGGGTATAATTATCATTACACCAAAGAATATATTACGTTTTTGAGTTCTTGTTAAAGTTTTTTGGTGATTCATTTCTACCTCTTAATTTGCATTTGTTAAAGGCAACAAAACAAAGGACGCTTGATTATTAAAAAACATTTAGCGAGCATTTGTCTAACAAGCCTTGTAAAAAAGCCTCTTTTTTATCATAACTAAAGATTAGTAATAACGGACTTACGCGTAGTCATTTTTAAACTACGCGTAATCCAAGTGGAATTTATATGAATGTCTATTGCTTAAATGCTTAATTTCCCTTATACATACCTTTCCAAATGCTTTCGCTAATTTGTTGTGCGTTAAAGCATTCCGTTAAGGTTTTATTATATTCATAAAGCGCTTGATATAGGCTGGGAATACCTGATACAGAGAAAACTGCGTTTGTCCAGCTTTGTTCAAATGAAGCCGTGTTTGCCTTGAAAGTTGCGTTTTCAGCAGCAAAATATACAACCTTGCTTTCGCCCTTACTTACAGAATCGATAAGAAGCTTGCCGTATTTGCTAATTCTTGAAACGTCATTTGAAGATAATGAATAGTCCATTGATCTTAAAATTGAAGTATTTGCTGTATATGCAGAAAGTTCTGCATCTGTATATAGGAATGCTAAGAATTCCTTAGCTGCTCTTAATAAACCGGGATTGTTTTTAAGGTTTCCGTTAATAACAAACATACCGTAGTTCATTTCAAGCAACGTTTGAGGCTTACCCTCGCCAACTTGAACGCTTTCTGCAATATTTACAGGTAGAGGCATAACGCGAACGTCTCTTGATTCAAAACCTGTTAAACTGTTTGCCTGTGCCCATTGTTCAAAATAGTTGTCGCCTTCGGTTGCTTCGTTGTACCAATAGCTACCGTCAAGGTGCATTGCAATCTTAGGTCTGTTACCGCTATCGCTGAATACGAATTTTGAAATAGCTGCCTTTTGGCTTTCCCCATTATATACAGATGGACCAAACCAATCTCTTTCAATGCAAAGAGCCATAAATGCTTCTGCATAATATTTTTCAACTTCCTTAGTCGTCAAGTAACCTGTTGCTTCCGTTACTTCTACAACCTTTGTTTTGGGAACTTTAACACCGTCTAAACCAAAAAGATTTGCATCTTCAAATCCGTCAACGATAATAGATTCACCGTTAAATTCATAGTTATTTCTTGCACCCTCATAGCCCTGTAAAGAGGTGTATAATGCAGAAAGAAGGAAGTTAGAATAATATTTGTAACCGCCTGTGAAGTTAAAGGGGTTAATACCTAATGATTTTAAGTGTTCGCATAAAGCGATTAGTTCATATAGTGATGAAGGAAGACCGTCGTCATCTGTGCCGTATTCACCGTCAGGTCCGCAAGATTTTAAATCTGCATCGTTACCCGTAAAATCAGATAGGAAATAGAAAGGTGCATTAAGAACTTCAGATGCTAAAACCGTAAGGTCGGCATTGGTGTACGCTTCAGGTCTAGCTAAATAGGTGTGATACTTATCGAATAAGTTTCTATCGTAATTGATTACGGGATAATATTCACAGCTAGGACCTGCATAGTAGTGACCGTTATACATATATCTTGAACGTTGATCTGCTGATATTTTGTCAAGCGGAGAAATAGGTTGACCTTCTCTGATATCGTTTTTAGTAGTTAAAACGTCATCAATAGCAATAACCTGTTCATTTCTTGCAGCATCTTCAATATTTACTTGACCCATAACGTCTATAATTGCAGAGCCTGAAGTTTGAGCGTTTTTAATTGAGGGGTTTTCTACTGGCTTAGGAATAATAGTAACACCCATTTTTCCCGCTTCGTATGATTCATTAGCTTTTAACGCAGAAAAACGTGTGCCTGCATCAATTAACCAATTAATACCTGTACCACCGCTTTTAAGTTCTACGTATACGCTTGTTTTAGCCTCGTCTTCTTTAGGGATTTCAATACTGCTTCCGCCATCTTCACCCGTTCCACCGCACGCGGTTACGAATAAAGGTGTTAGCGCCATTAGAAGACAGCACAATAAAGAGATAAATTTTTTCATAAACATGCTCCTTTGACATATTATTTTTTTTGAATTTTTCAGCTGATTTCTCAGTGTGTAATATATTATAAAACAGCCAAATATTTTTTTCTACCCCCTAGCGTATCTAAAATTTTCGTTTTTTTAACATTTTACCCTTTTTATTGCATTTGCATATTGACAAAATTTGTTCAAATTATTATACTACAGGAAGAAACAAGCGATAAAATTTATCTTTTTAACGCCATTGCCCTTTTAGAGGGTTTAATTTAGAGGCAAAATTTTGCCATAAATAAGAGATAGTATTGTTTTAACCGCCTAATTTCTTTTAAAAAACGTCATTTTCGGTAAAATGTGCAAAATTATCGATTTTTAAACATTTGATACATATTATCGCCTAACTTTATTGACAAATTTTGCCACTCATATTATACTTAAAACGTGCAATAGGAGGTCATTTGAAATGAAGAGATATAAATTCCCCTCTAAAGATAAAAACTTTTTTATCAACTATAATTACGGACCTTATCCCGAAACTCACTGCCACGAGCATTGGGAATTTACCATAATAACAAAAGGCAGTATATTGCATAAAATAGGCTCTTTCGAGCGAATTATAAACGAAAACACTCTTTTGGTTATTCGCCCAGACGACGTACACTCACTTAATAAAACGTCATCTAATCAAGAAATCGCGTATATAAATATTGGGGTAAGGGATGAAGTTTTAAAAAATATTTTGGCTACCCTTTCAGACGGACTTTACGAGTTTTTGCTTAAAGGTTCGTATATAGAATACGAAATAAGCAGAAGTACAACTACTTATTTTACCAATATGTTCAACAAATTTCACACCACCATTCACGATAAACATGCCAGCGACGACTTTTTATCAACAATATTTATTAGCGTTATTAGGGAGCTTTTATTATGCAATAATAAATCCAAGCAAACGCATAACTACAGCCCCACCGTTAACGAATTTATAGAGCACATGAGAAAAACTGAAAATTTAACGCTATCTATAAACGATATCATTAAAAATATGAACTACTCTCATTGCCATATAATAAGGCTTTTTAAAAAGGAAACGGGCACTACCCCGTCGCAATATTTTTTAAAAATCAAGCTTAACTATGCAAGAAGCTTACTAGAAACTACCAACCTTTCCGTTTTAGATATAGCCTCTACCGTTGGTTTTTCCAGCTTAGGACACTTTACGGAGGTGTTTAAAAACCAATATTCTCTGCCTCCTGCAAACTATAGAAGAAAATGGAGCAATTACTACGATTCATTCGACGAACTAAACGATAGAAATTAAAGTGATAAACAAAAAGAGCAAACACAATTTTAGTGCTTGCTCTTTTATTATGCTTTTTTTGTTATTTTTTATGAACGTGTATCTTTTCACCCGTTTTGCGTGATTTTTCAGCTGCTAACGCCATTAAATGGCTTTCTATTGATTTTTCTAGGGTTGTTTGCGCATCCCCTGCTTCAGTTAACGCCTTATAAAAATCTCTAACTAGTAGCTCGTCGCCACCGCCGTGACCAAAATCATCTTTTGTATTGCTGTTAATAATCTCTTTTATGCTGTACGCTTCTGACTTTCTAACGTCGTAAACGTCCTTTTCTTCACCAAAAACGGAAACTTTAAGCATATCGCGGTTTTCATCTAGCTCAATTTCGCCAAGTGTACCGTGAATTGCCGCCTTTCTGCCAGCATAACCGGTAAATCCAACCATCATTAAGTTAGCTTTTATTCCGTTTTCAAATTGGATAAATACCGTTTGATTATCTACTACGTTATTATCGCAGGCAAATACGCATCTACCGTACTGATTGCCTTGATATGCCTTTCTTAAACTTTCCACCGTTATAGGCCTTGTTAGGTCAACTACGTCAAATGGCCAACCCGTTATACTTCCAATATCCACGAACTGTTTAACGTATAATCTTTCCGCGCTATACGGACAGCTTTCTATATACTTACAGTCTTGGCATCTATCTGCCGCACCCTCTGGCTGATTTTGTTTATTAAAATACGATAAATCGCCAACCGAATACAAATAGTCACACTTTGAATTTGCATAATACTGAAGCATATCTAAGTCATGACAGCATTTTTGCATAATCATAGGCGAAGTTTCTTGGTCGTTACGCCAATTACCCCTTACAAAGCTATGCGCCTGATGCCAATATGCAACCTGCTCTGTCCAGTCTATGCTTACAATTCTGCCAATTTTCCCGCTGTCGATTACTTCTTTAATCTTTAAAAAAGCAGGCGCGTATCTTAAAACGTGGCAAACTATAACCTTTCCACCGTACTGCTTTTGCGCTTCAAGCAAATCGTAAAGCTCGCTTTCAATTGGAGAAATAGGCTTTTCTAAAAGCACGTCGTAGCCAAGCTTTAACGCTTTAATACACATGCTTACGTGATCTCTATCTTGCGTGGCAAGCACTAACACGTCTGCGCGCTTTTTATCAAAAAACTGCTCGCTATCTAAAAAACAGTTTTTATCTTCAATGTCAAAACGCTGTTTTGCTATTTCAAGCATTTCCTTTTTTATATCGCACAAAGCTACGATTTTAAACATGTCGCTATATGCGTGCATGTACTTACCGTAAACGTTTTGCCCGCGTGAACCACAACCAATTATTGCAACTGAAAAAACTTGTTTCATTTTTTTGTCCCCTAACCTTATTAATTACATTATAGCAAATACAGAACAAATGTCAAATGCAAATTTTCGGTAAAATATCCTAATTTTTTCCTATTTTTTCATTCTGTCAAAATCAAAGCCCATAAAATTTAATATTTCGTTTGCAATAAGCATAGAGCCAACATGGCTTGGATGAACTCTATCCCACGAAATACTTGCCGGGTATTTATACTTTAACAAATTATCGAACGCAGGCTGAAGGTCAATACAAGGCAACCCCTTTTCTTTTGCGACCTCTTTTACAACAGTTCCGTATTCATCACAAGCCTTACACATCAAATCTTCTTTGTTTGTTTCCATATAGTATGGAGTCATAAATATCAGCTTTATGCCCTTTTGCGCGCATAAATCTGCCATTTTTTGTAAGTTTTCTTTGTATTCTTTAATATCAACCTGCCCGTCTGTAACGGTGGGCTCATCAAAAAATCTCCACACGTCGTTTACGCCAATACAAACCACGGCATAGCTTGGATTTAAAGCAATAACGTCGTTGTCAAATCTATTTAACAAATCTCGCGAGGTATTGCCGGAAACCCCTGTATTAGATACTCTTACCGAAATTTCGGGATAAAAAACGCTAATAAAGCTTTCAACAAGTCTAACGTAACCCGTACCCGTTCCTTCCCAAAGTCCTTCGCCAACAGGTCTTTTTCTTCCGGTGTCCGTTATAGAGTCCCCTGTAAAAACAATTCTCTCTCCATTTTTTAGTAGCATAACACGCTTCCGCCTTTCATTTTTAATTATTTTTTATTATACAGCAAAAAAACAAAAATGCAAATAAAAGTTTAATATTCTGCTTTATTTATTGCCCAATACAAAGCAAAAAGTGGGGCTATAAGTCGATTATCTCCCCTTTTGATTAATTAAAATATTTTTTTTATTTTTTAGGCTCTGTCACAACAAAGTGTTGATAAAAGAAGTTTTATCTCTTAAAAAAAATCAACCATTGTTTGTGACATCGCCATTTTTTAAAAAACTTTTATATTTATCTTTTACAAAAACAAAACTTTTAAAGCTTTCGAGTATATTTAATTTGCCCCTTTTTTTACTTACGTTAGTCATTTTTCTTTACCAACAGACAACATTTTCTTCGAGCAAACTTCTCCCCCATCAAATCCCATTTACGTATCACTTTTCCCATAAAAAAAGCACCCATACAGGGTGCGTTTTTTATGGCGGAGAAAATGGGATTTGGTGTTTTGCACACCGCCCCGATAAACTGCCACACCGGGCAGTTTAGTCCGCTATATGCTCTTCTGTATGTTTTTTACTTTCGCAAGCGGACAGTTTGCTCCCGCAAACTTCTCCCCCATCAAATCCCATTTACGTATCACTTTTCACATAAAAAAAGCACCCATGCAGGGTGCATTTTTTATGGCGGAGAAAATGGGGTTCGAACCCATGGTACGCTTATGACGTACACACGATTTCCAATCGTGCGCCTTCGACCACTCAGCCATTTCTCCAATATGTAAAGAGCAAAAATATCTTTCGCCCTTTTTATAGCTATTACATTATATAAAATAGCAAAACAAATGTCAAGAAAATTAAACTACTTAAAAAATGAATTGCCATGCTTTGCTTGTAGTTTTATTATGGACAGATACAAAAACAACCCCAAAGATAAAATTACAACTGTTTGACCAATAAATACCTGCACTGCAGAAATAAAGTAAAGCGCCTTAAGCTCTGTTATGGCTAAAAATGTAAAGGGAACTATTATTGCGTTAATAATAATGGGAAACGATGCGCAAACAAAAAACCTAAGCAAGTAGTTTTTTATTTGCTTTGCAATAATTCTTGAAAGAAGAGCCGATATAAAGGTTGCAAAAGTGCCAAATATTACATCTAACGGGCCGTTGCCAAAAATGTTTGCAATAAAACACCCAATGGTTAAACCTATAACCCCTTCCCCATAAAAAAATGCCAACACGCACAGACATTCCGCAATGCGAAATTGAATTGCCCCATAAGATATGGGCGCAAATATGAAAGTGCAGGTGGCGTATAGCGCGGCAATTACCGCAATTTTGGCAAGACTTTTTGCCGAAAATTTGTTATTCATTTTAATACCTCGGTTTTTTTAATCAGAAGTGTTTACCGAAAACCTTCTGTAAGCGTTAATATTTTAACACTCTTTTGTTTTTTTTGCAAGCGCTTTATCGCAAAAATTAAAAAAGTTAATCTGCTTTTTTAACTAACCGTACTATTATGCTGTTATTTTAATAAAAAATGGGGCTATAGGTCGATTATCTCAACTTTTGCCCCATAAAAATTTAATTTGATTTATGTAATTTTTCACAATTCATAAAGTAAATTTCTTCCGTTGCAAGCGAAACCTTGGTTATAATATCGCGCTTTGTTAAGGGATAAATCCAATAGTTTTCGTCAATAGTTACATAATTGTAAAAGTTTTGTAAAAAATAACTATTGTATGAAAAAAAATCACCGAAAAACAGCCAAGCGCCTTATAAATAACGGACATCTTGTTTATTTTGAAAGGGTTGCAAGCAAAGATAATTCCCCTGCCCTTATGTTATATTTTGACAATCACTTGCCCATTCTTATTTCTAGCGAGAAGTATAATTATTACTGCGACCTTATTATAAGCAGCATACAGCCTTTTTAAAATTTGCAAAATTTTAATTGTTTTTTTAAAAGCCAAGTGATATAATAAAATAAGAAATTTTATTTGGGAGATATGCTATGGTTCCTAATTATATATTAAAAAGAAACGCTCGCATGCAGCTTGGCGACAGTATCTTTTCAAGAACGTGGCTTATGGTAATGCTTGCGCTTATTATTTGCGACATAATTTTATCTACTGCCGGCTCTATTGCCGTTGGTATTGGCGCGCTAATACTTACAGGGGCTTTTTCTTACGGCAGTGCGCGAATTGTGTTAAGCCTTATTCGCGGTAAAGAAGATATTGACCTTAGCGACCTGTTTAGCGGTTTTAGAGAAGGCTTTGACCAAACTCTTTTACTTGGACTATTACAGTCCTTATTTATTGCGCTTTGGTCATTGTTATTTGTAATCCCCGGCATTGTAAAATCTTATTCTTACGCACTTGCATCACATATTCAGCAAGATGAAGAACAAAAGGATTGGAAATACTGTTTAGAAAAAAGCGAAGCTATGATGAGAGGGCACAAATGGCAACTTTTCTGCCTTGACTTAAGCTTTATTGGCTGGTATATAGTTGGAGCTTTATGCTTTGGCATTGGTACACTTTTCGTTACGCCCTATCACTATACCGCAAGATGTAATTTTTACGAAGCTTTAAGGGCTCAATATTCATAAACAATTTAACCTAATATAAATAAAAGGCTCTGTCACAATAAAAAACACAAATAAAACACAAAGCAACCGCTAAACTAATCGGTTGCTTTTTTGTTTGTTTTATTAAACTTTAGTATAAACAAGGCTTAATCCCAAAGAGCATAAACAGTCATATCACAGCTTATTGTTGTTAAATTTGTTAACTGACCGTGAATTCTTGGGTCTATATTATTACCTTCTCTTGTAGCATACCAGCCTAAGAATGTATGTCCGGGCCAAGTGGGAACGGGGATAGCTTTTTCATCTTGATAAAAGCTTGATAAGGGATTAATTAAAATTTCGCCTGACTCAAAGCCTGCGGGGAAGCTTGCTTCGCCTGAGTTGTTGTCGTTAAGAATAAAGGTTACGGTATATGGCTCGCCCTTTGTAACGTCAAAGTCAAACATGGGTTCCCATTGAGAAGAGTTTTTCTTATAATAAATTTTATTATTATCCTTATCCCAACAGAAATCGCCTACCCTGCCGTATTCCTCGGTTGGCATACCAGCTGAAGTAATCCACGTACCGGGGGCTTCAATGCCCTCTTTTCTTTCTGAATAGGTAGTACCGTCGGCAAGTTCGTAAGTAATTATAAGAGCATATTTAGTTCTATCGTTAGGATCAATTACGTATTCAATATCGTAAACGCTTCTACCGTTTTCACCTTTAGGTATTAGAACGGGCTCGGGAGCGCCTTCTCTGCCGTCATCATAGCTAAAAACAAGCCATTTATTACCATCGCCGTTAAGGTCCTCTACTTTAACCATTAAGGTTGCGCCGTCCTTAGGCATTGGGAAATAAACGTTTTCTGAACGTTCTTCACCGTTATCGTCATAAACGACTGAAAAATAATATTGAGGCTTAGCAGGGTCACTTTCATCAATTTGTAGTTCGTCACTAATACGTAGGATTTTTGTCCCTCTATAAACGGTATAGCTAGGATCTTCCGTTTGGTCGTTAAAATCGTCTATGGTAAGGACTAAGTTCCCCTTTTCGTCGTAATCAACGATAATATCAACGGCGGGACCGGCGTCACCTTTTACACCTTGTGGAATATAAAAAACATCATCCGGTTTAACTTTATCTACGTACATAATTGTTATTTTTTTGCTTCCGTCAGGCTCGTATCCTTCTGAAACCACTATGTCTTCAATCATGAGTGTTTCTTCTTCAAAAAAGCTTGAACAAGAGCTGAAAACAAAAGAACATAAAAGTAAACACACTAGCATTAAGCAAGTTATTATTTTTTTCATAAAAAATCTCCTTTATGGGGTTTGAACAATGGCACTGTTTGCCATAGCGTTATTTTCTAATATTTCGTCGTTTGCGGTTTTGCCATATAAATATCCGTTTTTAACAAAATGGAAGCGGAATGGCTCGTAGCCAATAACGGTGGTAACCATCTTTGTTAATAAACTTTGAATGGTTGCCATACTGATATCGTCACTGCCTGAAATTCTCAAATAAGTGTCTAACAAATCCATAGGCTCTTCGTGAGAAATATATTTTGCGTTCGGTCCGCTAAATTCTACCTTAGAAAGATTTAAACCGCCCCCGTAAAACGCAACGGGAATATTTACGTACTGTGAGAACTCTTCCTTATGGAAATATTGGCTTTTTTCCCTTTTTATAATATCCTTTACAGGGAAAAATTTATCCATAATACCGTCTAGCATAGTAACTAAGCTTTCGGGAAGTTCTTGACCGGGCAACATATTTTTTACCGTTTGGGCTATATTTTCATCAATAAGCCCTGTAACGTCCATCTTGTCTATATCTTTATAGTCGAAGAACATAGTGTTTCCCGTTACCTCAACTTCAACAGGATAAGAAACACCCGCTATATTTTGAGGTTGGAATGGGAAGCAGACTGCAAGAAGTGGGCCAAGCGTACCTTCAACGTCACTAATCGTACTAGGTGAGCCAGAGTAAAGGAATGGCCCGTTAAACTGTGATTCTATACCGATAGCGGCAATACCGCTGTTTGCAAACAAGCAATCCTCTATAACGGTAGAGCCAGCGTAATTATTTTCAACACCAGCGCGCTGATTTAAGGTATTTTGTATTTCAGCTAACAGTTGACGCATTTGCTCTCTTGTTTCATGCGAGTTGGAGTAACTACCGAAGATAAATTCATTCATAATATCATCTCCGGCACCGCCTTTGCGAAGATAGTCGTATATTCTTGACTGTGTTTTTTCACCTGAAAGGGTGTTAAACGTCATCTCTTTTTCGCCGTTAATAGGAACAAAATCGTTAGAGCCCGTGAAAACAAGGAAGTTTCTTGCCGTATGAACGTAAGAATTTTTTAGTGTAAATTGATTAGCCGAAAATGCTCTTACAACGTTTTTGCCGTTTTTAATACGTGAATTTTTAACGGTAATATTATCCCCTGCAACCTCTAAAACTGTACCTACGTAATCTAGGTTTTGAATAACTGCAACGTTATCGCAGTTACTTAAGTTCACGTCGTTTACAGTAATATTGCTTCCTGCAAGGTACATACCTATATTATCTTGACCAAAGGCTTTAACCATCGTTTGCGTATCGTCTTTATCCTTTGGTGTACCAAGCGCATAGAAAGGTAGCGGACCTCTAAATAAGTCCTCTTGTGCGGGCTTTGCAATATTTGCATCCGAGGGTTCAACGTCCTTAGGGTAAGCTAGGTTATGGAAGTTTAAGGTGTATCCGTTGCCATAAAAGTCTTTGGTAACGCGTAAGCCTACTTTAATATCCATGCTTAACTGCTCAACACCCTTTTGCGTTTTTGCGTATGCGTTCCATTGGTCTATATAGTTATGATTATACGTTGTTGGGAATGAGTCTATTTCATACTTAAATCCCCAAGCGTTATTCTTAGCATCATAATTACCAAAGCAAACCACGTTGTTTTCTTTAGTGGCTTTTACTTCGTTTAAAGACTGAAAATGCTTTCTTAAAACTACTATTTCACCGCCGTTTTCGCTTTTGTTCGTGCAGTTTAATAAATCTTGATAAGTATATACGTTAACGCCATTTTCAACAATTTCAAAAGAATAGCTTCTGCTTGCCGCAGCATCGCTGTGAATTGTTAACGTTGCTAGCTTGGGCGTTGGTTTTAAAATACTGATTTTGCCCGTATTTTGATCAAATGAAATATTTTCCGTGCATTCGTAAGTGATAGTAGGCAATATATTTTCCGGCTGAGCTTCAATAACCATATCAAAAGAAGCTGGCATTTTTGCCGTACCGCTTAAATCGTATTGACCGTAGTAAATAGTTGGGTCTATATTCGCACCAGAAAGTGAAATCTCTGGGCGAAGCGAAATAAATGCGTTCTCAAACAAAATAGCCGTCATTCTTCTTGAAACGTCACCGTTTTTAGTTGAACATCTAACGTACACTTCACCTTCTTTTAAGGGCTTTAAATAATACTCTCCGTTTTGCTCAACAATTTCTGCTAGCGGTTCGTCTTCGCCGTTTTTATTTACGACGCTCCAAACAAGCTCGTTGCCTTCTGCAAGCTTATAATTGTTTCTGTTAACACCTTTTGCAGAAAGCTTGTGCCCTATTTCATTTGTAAATTGGAATGGGTGATAGTCCTTGTATTCCCATTCAATACCCGAAATATTTACGTCAACTATATTATAAGTAAAATTGACTGTTACAATACAAAGTGTAGATACTATAAAAGGTAATAGAAGAAGTACTATTAAATTTTTCTTTTTCATCAGTTAATAGCCTCCAAATCCATAAATAACGCGCCCATGTTTTGATGTAGGAATACAATGGGGTAAATTCCACAAAGTATAAGCACTAATACACCGGCAAGATAAATAAGAGCCAAAGAAGTACCAAGGAAAGAAAATACTATACCAACTACGATATAAACGAAAGGAAGAAGATACGCATATAAAGAAGAAAGATATGTTTTTCTTGGTTTACCGTGGCGAATTGAAAGCTCTTCTTTAAGTGAAATAACGTCAAAAACAAACAGACAAATTGTTGCCATAAGTAGGGCTATAAGCGCGTTAGCTATACTTAATACCCCTGTGAAGGCAAGCACCGCAACCGAGATAAAAAGTGATACGAAGGAAAGCATAAAGGGTATTGCTGTTTTTATAATTAATTGCGTTTTGTATTTTACAGGAATGGTCTTCATGTTCTTAATAGTGCGCTCTTCCATAGTTATATAAGAATTTGCGCCCTGATTTATAATCAAAGTAAACATAATTACAATGAATATATCCAAAAGAACTGAAAAGTTAGGAATAAGTGCTAAATAGAATTTAAACAATCCCGCTGAAAAGACGGTATTCATTGCGTTGACTATAAGATATAAAAGCAACGGTTGAATTACTAAAAGACCGGAAAATGAGAATATGTAATCAGAGTTTTTAGTAATTAAAATAAGCTCCTTTTTAATAAGCGCACGTACAGGCGTTAAAGGTTTAAAGTTAAATTCTTTTTCACTGCGCTTTGCCGTTACTGAAAGATTTCTTACGTAATGGAAGGTAAAAACCGTAATGGTTACGCCAAGCACAAATACGCCTAATGCAATACAAATATATGGCATAAATGATGCCGTTCTTTTTTTAATAAACACGTCACATAAGAATTTAACAGGAATAGCAAATCTTTCAAATTTTATAAACTTTGCCATTGACTCTTTACTAAAAAGAGTTACCAGCTGATTGTTTGCAACAAGGTCGATAAATATTGTTAAAATTTGAGAGTAAAGATAAGTCCCAACAAACAATAATGTTAATGAAAGAATAAATTTAATAAGGATATGCTTTTTAAGATACTGTGATGCAACCCAAACGGGGTAAACAAGTAGTAACGCTACGCCCATTTCAAAGAAGAATGATAAAACGGGATAAAATAGTGCTAAGTAATAAAACAGTATAGTTTTTTCAAATACTTGTCCGTATGCAAAAAACATTGGATAAATAAACATAAACGTAGTTGCATAGTGAGATAAGAATAAGAAAATCAACTTAGAAAAGATTATCTGCGCGTTAGAAACGGGATAGTTCGTAAGCTGTTGAATATCTTTTTCGTTAAAGAAAAGCTTTTTAGCTTTTAAAAGACCAGAAACGATAGTCAGTAAAGAAATTATTAAAAGCAACAGGCTGACAAATGCCTGCGGAGCGTTTTCGTAACTTTTTATTTTTCCAAAGACTGCGCTATACAAAATATATTCAAGCAGAATAAAGCACACCACAAAGATAGCCGAAACGATTGACGTAACGACCTTTGCGGCAGTGGTCTTTTCCCTACCGAACATCATTTTAAAATCCTTTATAAGTAGATTTAGCATAACTTTTCCTATATTTTAAATATAACCTTAATGAATTTACTTTAATTAAACGCTTTTACTTTTGATTGCTACCCTTATAAATTTCCATAAATAACTTAGGCAACTGTATACGTCTATTAGGCTCGCGGTTAAAGTCGTAAAGCCCGGCAACCTTGCCTTGGTTAATAATTGCAACTCTATCGCAAATTTTAGCAACAAGGTCGATATTGTGCGAAGTAACGAATACCGTTTTACCGTGATCTGCATATTCGCGAAGCATCTTTTTAAGCTCCTCTACCGCCATAATATCAAGACCAACGGTGGGTTCGTCCAATATCCAAATTTTAGGGCTGTGCATTAAGCTTGCAACAAGGCAAAGCTTTTGCTTCATACCGTGTGAATAATCTGAAATGGGATTATTAAGCTCTGCAAGATCAAGTGCAAGTCTTGTGCAAAGATATCTATAATTTCTAATAAAATCGCCCTCGGTTACGCCGTAAATACTTGCAACGAATTCCAAATACTCATACCCTGTCATTGCTTCATAGCAAGAAGGCTCGCTGGCAACGTACCCAAATGAGTATTTAGCCTCAATAGGCTCTTGAACAATATCGAAGCCGTCAAGCAAAATTTGACCTTGCTGAAACTTTTTAGAGCCGATAACACAGTCGATAGTAGTTGATTTACCAACACCGTTTTTACCGATAAACCCAAAAAGCTCGCCCTCGTATACTTCAAGGTCAATCCCCTTTAAAACTGATTTAGTTCCGTATGATTTATGTAAATCACGTATAGAGATAAGGCATTCCTTTTGCTTCTTTTCATTTGGCCTATCAACCATTTCAATCATAAATCACACCCTCCTTATTTTTCTTAACCAAATCTTTTCGCCTTGCTCGTCAACGAAAAGATATTGTGTATCACAAAGCGAACAATGTCCGTTATTTTCGTCTACGTCTACCGTTTTTTGTTTACAAACCGGGCAATATTTAGAATAAACTTCTTTATCGCCTGTAATTAAAGTAATTTTAGAAAGTAGCCATTGCTTAATCATTTCTTTTTCGTTATAGTTGCCTGAAAGTAATCGCTTATCGTTATTTTCCCAAGCAAAGCTATTCCAAATAGAAAAGATATCTGTAGTTAAAAAGTCTTCCTCGCACGAAAGCTTGAAATCATCTTCGCCCCCGTCAAATGCAAGTAGATGAGAAACCTTACCAACTCCGTTATAATCCACGTTAAGCCAAATTGCCTTTTCACTTTGCAAATAACCGCATTCCAAATTAAAGCCGTTACCGCAGAATAAGAAGGTTGCACCGTTGAAAAATGGCGCTATAGCGCGATTAACAGCAATTTCACCGCCATTTTCGCCTTCCAAAGTGCCGGCAGAAATATCTTGGTGACTGCGCTTCATAAGCTGTCTTACAACGCCTAGCGGAACACGGAAAGTTCCCTCTTTAACAGAAGAAATTTCAAAGCCAAGCTCGCCTAGTGCCTTAAGTATTATAACTGAAGCATATTTTGCAAGGTCTTCCTTTAAAGAATACTCATCGTCGTAGCGAACAAACTTGCGATAGAATTTAAAGCATTTATTATAAAGCCTATCTTTAGTTAGAATGTTCGTAGGCTTAATAATTGGGCTAATACCCTTGCCCTGCGAAACTATTTTATAAAAAGCAGTATTTTTAATAAAGGTTATTCTGCGCATTAAGCTTGAAGAAAGCTTGATTGCCTCTGCCGTATCTTTTGGAGAAACAACGTTATGAATGGGGTTAATTTCGACGTTAAGCCCCGCGCTTACTTTTGGTAGCTTGTGAAGGTAAAAGGCGTTGCTTTTGGCAATTTCCACACCCAAAAGGTCAACAAGTAAAACGATAAACTGGTTTTCGTAAATACGCAGTTCGTCTACGTGCTGATAATAATAAACGTTTTCGGGAATCATTTTACCTTTGTGCTCTTTCCACAAACTGCTATCTTGCAGAACTTTTCTGAAAGCGTCTTGTTGAATTTGTCTTGCCTGCTCTATACGGATTACTATGTCTTCGCGCTTATTTGAAAGATGGGGATGAGCGATTATTGATGAAATAATAGCAAGTAATTTAGAAACTTCCTTTAAAAACTCCATATCCTTTTCAAATGCGATATGCTGTAAAGAAAAGTCGGGAACTTGCTCTATTTTATCGTAAAAATCGCGCGCATCTGAAAAACCTTCGCAAATAACGTCAACGCTTTCTATATAATCTCTGAGCGTGGCCTTTTCGGCAATTTTCATATTACAATGTTCTTAAAATATTATTAATAACTTTTTCTGTTCTAGGTAGAACGTTAGAGCCGTAAGTTCTTTCAAGTAAGTTAAGAAGCTCTTTTAAAGCACCCTTAACGTATTCTTCAAATCTACCCTCTATTTTGCTAATAAGTTTTCTTGAAAGCATAAAGTCGATAGCCGTTTCTTTACTACCGCCGGTTGCAACGAATACGGGAACGATATTATCTATTTGTGTTAAAATACGGTTACCGATTGCAATACCGAACTGATCGTAAACGTATTCAGTAACGACATTTAGCTTATTATAATCCTCTTTTGTAAGGCGATATTCAGGCGTATTAAGCGCGATATCGTATAAAGAAGCAAGCTTGCTATGGCCTAAAGTTATTGGATCGCTATCCCCTTGAACAACGAAAGCGTCGTTCTTATAGTCGAAGTCGGTGGTAATAGCACGGTCGTAAACCTTATCTGTAATAGTAAAGGTAGAGTCGTCCTTATTGGCAGTACCTACAAAATAAGAGTTCGTGGGAATTCTAATAATACCGTTTTCAAGCTTTACAGGTGGGATGAAATCGTAAGGAATTTGAAGAATTTTTAATTGCCATTCCTCTTCGGGATATTCCAAAACTGAAAGCAAGTCTGCAAAGTAATATTCAACACGTGAAATATTCATTTCGTCAAGAACGAAAATATGTATTGTGTCGGGATTATAGTTAGCGCGGTAAAGCTCTACTAAGAAATCCGTTTCTGAATAGGTTTGGGTAAATTCGTTAAAGAAGCCCAAGATATTACTCTTATCTCTCCAAGTAGCTTGAACGGGCATAAATAATACTCTACCGTTTACAAACTTAGCAAAATATCTGGGAAGTGAAGATTTACCTGTACCGGATAGACCTTCTAAGATTTCGAAGTGTGAAGCAGCAAAACCGCTTATGAAAAATCTAATAGTGTCAATATCAAAGTAAAGTTTTTCGTATTCAGCAAGATAATTTCTAAATCTATTAGCAAGCTGGTCTAACGTAATGTCTGCGCTGTCAAGGCTAAGTGCATCCATGCCTTCAAACTCGTTATCAACACGTGAAAGAGCGGGGAAAACCTTTTCTCTATCTTCAAGCTCGCGCTTATCTGAAACGTAAGATTCACCAGCCCCGCCAACGCCTGCGCCAGCGCCTGCACCACCGCCAAGACCGGGCGCAAAGCCCTCCATAGTGCCTTCTTTGTTTTCATCAAAAGCAGCCGTTACGTCGTTAGTGATAAATTCTTCGTCATCAAAAACGGGTTCTGAATTTTGGTCGAAGAACTTAAAGGGTTTATCAATAAATATAAAGTTAATAACGAACATTAAAACTGCGCCGATTATTAAGAATAAAAGAGCGTAAATGCAAAGTGATAACACAAAAGTCTGTGTTAAATACTGAATTAGGTTACCAATATTTTCTGCATTTATGGGTTTTTGAATAATAATGCCAATACCAAAAGATAAAACTGCGCAAGCCATAGCTGTTAAAAGGTACGACCCGATCATTTTTAAGCTGTAAGGCTTTTTATTATTAACGATAGCATAACGTCTTTCGTAAATGAAAGCAACTGCAAACACTATAATATAAATAGTAATCAAAATTAGCGAAACCATACTAGAAACACTACCCTTGATTTCTCTAAATCCTAAATTGGTAGCAATTTTAGCAATGGGGTTTTTGCTACTTACGATTTTTGCAGAAGTATCTAAGCAAATACCTGTAAATAAGAAGATAAATGCGTAGAAAATAGAAAGCGCAATAGCAATAAGATTTTTTCTTGTGAATAGAACTTTAAACATAATTAATCTCCGTAAAATACTGTTTGTATTTTTTAGTTTTTGCTAGAAATAGTAATTTGTAATTAGTTAAAATATTTTATATATGTCAATTTTCTTCCGATTCCTCTTTTTCAGAAGGAATTTCTATGTTTTCAGAAGAAACATTACCGGAAGAATCACTTTTTTCCTTAATTAAAACGTCTTCTGACTGTTCTTTGAGCTGTGGATTATCAATTTCTTTTTTACCAACAAAACCTTCGTCGTTAAAGGTGTACTCAAAGCCTTTAAAGTAAATTCTTTGCACCGTTTCGCTTGCAAGCCCTTCACTTTTCTTTTCGTTTTTAAAATTAATGGCGGATGCCAAAATTTCAATACGCTTATCCTGCGCGTCGTGCATTTTATCTGTAAAGCGGTCAATCATTATTAAACAGTAAATAACCGCAAGTATAGTCAGCATGCCTGCATAGGACTGGAAGAACATTACGAACGCGCCAACGTAGGGCACTCTTTTGCCCGTATACCGACCAAGAACGTCACTTTTTTTGGGGTGGAACTTATCGTCGCCGTTGTTAGAGTCCCCGCGCGTAATATATCCGTCTGCGGTAAACCCAACAATTCTGTGGATAATATTTTCCCCTTTATCGTCTACAAAAGCAATGACGTCGTAGCGTTCTAATATCTTGTTGGAAACGTCTTCTAAAACGATAACGTCGTAAGTATTAAATTGGTTTGTTAGATTATTGGTAATAAGGTAGTCGTTTGCTTTGTTTTTTTCACTCATTGACCCCGATGCTACAACGATAATGCCCTTTCCGCCTACCATTGCAATTCCGGAATTAAATTTAGAAACGATTGCTAAAGCCAGCGCAGGAATGGTTATAGCCATAAAGAGATAAAAGAAAACCTGTCTGATTATTCTTAAAATTTTCTTTTGCCTTTTAACGTGCGCCTGATTTTCAAAAATAGCCTCGTCAATCAAGTCAAGGTCCCTGTATCCGCCTTGATACTCACTTATTGCAGACAGCGCATAAGACCTATAAAGTATTGTGAAAATGACAGAGAAACTAAGCACCCCTACTCCAGTTACTACCAACGCAATAATATCAAACGTGTGCATACAATCTCCGAAAGTGTGTGTTTTTAAATAAAAACGTGTAGTTAATACCCTGCGGTATTATAATTTCGTTTACCCTTTTTGCATTAAAGGGCCGTTTGGGCGTTCGCCCTTAAGAATTTAACCTATTTAACCATAGCAGAAACAACAAATCCTAAGTTCGGATCGCTATTAGAGTTAACCCTAGCGGTTACAAGCTCTTTAAAGCCGTTCAGTTGCTCGTAAATCTCTTCCGACTTCATAGCGTAAATGCCATCTAACGTACTAACAAACGCATTTGTAAGCGCGTCTGCAGTTAAGGGATTACCGTTTGCATCTACCCCGTCGTAATAATAACTTGGGTTAACAAATGCAAATTTTTCGCCCCATAAAATGGTCATTGTATAGCTAAAGTGCGCAACGTAAGTCTGATAACCGTGTTCCATAATCGGGTTACCATGTTCATCCTTTTGTTCAACTAGAATATAGCCGTTATTAACCTTGCTAAGGTCAGTAATAGGCGGATTTATTCCGTCGTTTAGGTTGCGTAATTCAATTTGGTCGTTTGTAAGATTGGGCAATCTAATATAGCCATTTTGTTCTGCCTGTTTTAAGTTAGAATTTGTGTAGTCCAGCGTTACCAAAAGCGTACCAAGGTGTTGAGCGTTCGTCACAGTACCAGATATAGTGATGGTAAGACTTTCACGGTCTCCTCCATCTTCTGCGCGAACTCTTCCCGTATAATCTGCAGGCTCGAACTTAAGCGACTGATCCTTTAGTCTGCCGTCCTCTACCCCATTTACGGTAATAGTCATAATCGAGGTGGAAACCGTTGCTACTGAAACACCTATTTCGGACTTAGCTTTGGCATTAGAGGAAATAATCCACGCGCTAAAACCGGATGCAATTAATGCAACCGTTATCAGCAGTGCCGAAACCACTCCTATTAATTTTCGTTTCAACGATTTTCTCGTTATTCTATTATTAAGCACCGATATACTCCTGTGTGTGCATGATTTAAACCTGCGCGCATCTTCCTATAGCTTTTTTAATCGCGCAGAAACAAACATATAACAGTTTGCTGTGGAAAACCTTTCCACTAATTAATAACTACGTGTACGCGCGAATGCGTACCTTGCCCAGATTTGGGCATACCTTTACCTTATTTTAGGCATAGTTCAGCCTTTTTAGCGCTTTTTTGCTATTTTAGGCATAGTTCAGCCTTTTTAGCGCTTTTTTGCTATTTTAGGCATAGCTCAGCCTTTTTAGCGCTTTTTTGCTATTTTAGGCATAACTCAGCCTTATTTAGGCATAATTTGGGCTTTTTTAATATACCTTTCCCATTTAAGCGTACCTCTAGCTTTTTAAAATACCTTTTTAAGTTAGGCATAGTTAAAGCTTTTTACATACGTTGGGCTTTTTTAGGCAGGGTTTTGTCTTTAAAGCACTATTTGCTGATTTAGCATTATAATAATAGCTTTTTCGCACACCACGCCATTTTTAGGTATTTTTTTGCCTTTTATTGGCAATTTTACCCACTATTAGCTTATTTATAATAAATTTGGTTGTGATTGTGTTTTTAAAGGCAATTTTTTAACGCGTAAAAGTTCTGTTAATCGACTTATAGGGCGTTTTTATCCCTTTTTAGTAAACAAACAGAAAATTGGCAAACCTATACCAAACCCATTGGTACATTTACCCTTTAAAATTACGTGAAAAATCAACTATTTAATTATTGCCAAAAACTCTTTTTTTCGATTCTTTTCCGTACGTGCTTTTTATAAGTTTTAGCGCTGTTTTTTATTAATGCACACAAAAACTTTAAACTTTTTTCTTTTACCTCTGCTTTAACCCTTAAACAGCAAATAAAGCTTAAAAAACAAAAAGTTGCTTTATTCGTTGGTAATTTAAAAAAAGTCCAAAAACACAAAATCCCTTTACCCGATAGGGCGCATTGCCCTATCGGAAAAGGTATATACAGATCGAAAAATATTTAATTTGCTATTATGCAACCTCTGCTAATACGGTTACTTTAATAGTCTTTCCGCCTACTTTTTCATTGAAAGCCGTAAGCACGCTTTCTATGGTATTTAAAATATCAGCGTCTTCAGTAGTGCTAAAATCAACGTCTTCGTCAAAATAATAACCTGGGTTTTTATTTCCAAATGCAGAACCCCATTTTAATTTTAAATCGATGTCAAAATCAGCATTTGATCCTGAAGCATGATAATAATCTGAACCGTCGCCAATATCAATGGTGTAGATATATGTATGAGCAACACCTTCAGCAATTGTTTCAACGGCATGTTCCATATCTAGTTCGATATAATTAGCTTCAATAGCTGCTGCAAAAGCAGATAAATCAACCGTTAACGTAAGTTTGCCAAGGTTTTCTATATTTTTAACTACACCCTTTATTTTAACTGATAAATTTTCAGTATCAGTAGAACCGGTTTCAGCCTTTAAATAACCTTCAGTATCTGCACCATCAGGACCAAAAGTTAATTTATCCTTATGAGCGCCACCTTCTGTTGATGCAAATAAAGTTTCGTCCATTTCTATTGTTAAATTACCTCTTTCAATGGTTGCAACGTCAACGCCAACCGTGCCTTCTGCTTTAGCATTAGTTGAAATAACCCATGCTGCAAAACCGGTTGCCATCATAGCAACAGACATAAATATTGCAACGCCGAATACTATGATTTTACGCTTGAAAGAATTTCTTGTTAATCTATTTTTTGCCATTTTCATAATATTTCTCCTTTAAATGTTTTTAAGATAATTGTTCGCAAGCACCTATTATTCAGCGAATTCAGTTGCAACGCCGCTAATAGTTACTTTATAGTTTAGCTTGCTGTTAGCTGCTGAATAAATAGCACCTAATGCTGTTTCTGCTTTTGTTGCTAGATCGTCAGTTTTTGCTTGTTCGTTAAAATATGTATAGGGGTTTTCATTACCAAATTCAGAGCCCCAAGCAAATTTAATACCAACGTAGAAAGTACCGCTTGCACCAAGAGTCATTTCAGAAGCGCTGATTTCTGGATCGGTAACCTTGTAAGCTACTGCGCTTGTACCAGGTAAAAGATTAGCTAGTGCTGCGTCAGAATACAAACCAACGGTTACAGTGATGTAGTGATTGGTAATAAGATTTGCTAATACGGTTGAATCAGCCGTCGTATTTAAGAAGGCTTCAAGGTTAACAGTAATTTCACCCTTTGTAACGTGTTGGGTTGTGTAATCAACCTTAATTGCTGAAGTTAAAACTTCTTCTTCAATGTTATTAGCAACTAACCAATTGTGGTTGGGGCTAGGTGTACCAGCTTTACCAAAGTTAATTACAGTAGCAGGATTTGTAGCTGTTAAAGTGAAGTTAGCATCGCCAACTGCTGATGCAGTAATTGAACCGGTAGCAACTTGGTCAGTAGGTTGGTTAACGATTAACCATGATGCGAAACCTACGCTCGCGATTGCTATGCAAGAAAGCATAGCGGCAATTTTCATACTTAAAGCAAATTTTCTTTTTCTTGATTTTACAGTTTTCATTTTCGATCTCCTTTGAAACTTATTTTTTTTGCTTTTTATATATAAACGGACGGCTTTTATCGGCTTGGGTTTTAACCGACTTAAACCCCGATTGTTTTCACAAATCTTTCATAATTGGTTTTTTAAGCTAACCTTGCTTGTTTTGCGCTACTACATATACATATACGCATACGCGCGTTAAAAAAAATATTTTAGTATAAACTCAATTATATATGTGCAACATATATATGTAAAATCTACAATAATCGCAACGTTACACCATTAATTTACAGTTTTACCGAAATTTATTTGTTTAAATTGTGAAAAAAGTGATAAACTCCCCCTAAGAATTTTCACAGTATTATCATTATACAGTTTTTAGAAAAAAAAGTAAACGCATTTTTTTCTTTTTTTTACAATTTGTTAAAAAATAATGTATTTTTTTTATTTTTCGCAAAAGCAATGGCTAACTTATCCACAAAAAGGCGCAATCAAAACACATTTCTGCGTATTTTTTTGTGATATTTATATAATAAAATCGAATAAATTGCATTTTGTTAAAATTACTACCTTTTAAAATTGTAAGCAAAAAAATCTTTTTCCACTTTAAACACAGGTTTTTTTGCACAAATAAAAAAGCCAGAGAAAAAATCTCTGACTAATTTATCATTTTCTAAGCTTTAAAGATAGCGCCCTTTCAAGCACTGCATCATTATTTTGCACTATTATACACAGTTTTTTTCTTACCCTAGTAACGGCATAATATAAATTATCTGCAAAAGTGTTTGTTTTGCGTTCACACAGCTTGCCCTTTGAATTATAATAAAATTCGTTACCAATAACCACGCAAACGTTATCGTATTCCTTACCGTATGCAACGTTAAGGGGCAGATCACCACGTTCCTTTTCGCATTTTTTAGCTATAGTATAGGTATGTGCTATCTTTTTAAACTGTTTTTGGGCTAAATATTTAATAATTTCGTTTGTTTCTTCGCAAGATGCAGAAGAATAAATCTGCACGTTTTCAAGTGTTTTTACTTTTAATTGTCTTGTTTTATCAAAAAGTGCACAAATAAAGCGTGTTATATCGTTATTTATTCGTATTTTACCCGACAAAGTGAAAACACTTCCTCTAATTTTTGCCATTCTTACGCTAGAAATACTTCTTTCTCTAGGCAAAGCAACGTCACTTTTTTCAAAACAAAATACACATTTTAACTTATTGACCTTTGCGCGGTATAAAATTTGATTAAAAACCGCGTCTGAATATCTTTCGCTTTCATCAACTAAAATGTAGTCAAACCCACTAAAACTAGGGATTTTATTTGTAATTTGAACAAATTTTAAGTTATTGTGCGCGCTTTCTATCAATTTTTGGCTTTCTAAAACTGCACCCGGCTGAATAAAGCACACCTTATTTGTTTTTGCAAAAGATATTGCCAATTCGTAAAGCAGTAATGTTTTTCCTGTGCCCGGGCCACCTGAAATTTTTGCAAATTGGTTAGATTTTAGTCTTAAAATAACGTTTCTTTTTATTTGTTGTTGCTGAAGGGTTAAAAAATATTCGCCCGCTAAAAAACGTTTTGGGCTTTCCGTTGGGCACAAAACAAACTGCGAAATTTCAAAATAATCATCAATTAATCGACCTATAGCCCCGCTTATTTGTTTAATCACCTTAACAAGTTCAGTAATTTTACACTCTTTAAGCTCATTAAAACTATCTAACTTGTATAAAATTTTAGTGTCGCTATTAAAAGTGAAAAAATATTGCTTTTTATTAATATGCGCAAGGTAAAACTTATTTTTTAAAAGCTGTTGTTTAACTGCTTCAATATCGCCAACCCAGCTTTTAAGTTCAATATTTAAGCATACGTTGTCGCAAATTTTTAAAATATCAAACTCTTTGCCTATTTGCGGTATTATAAATCCGTAATAAAACCCGTCAAAATCTTCTATACTTGCGCCAAATCTTGCAAGCTCTTCAACCAAAACAGCCAGGCTATTAGCCTCGTGCGGTTTATACGTGCGCTCCTCTTCCCCTGTTAAAGAGGCGTAATATTTGCCGTAAAGGCGCATATTTTTCATTTTAGAAAGTATATATAAATTGCACGCTTTCACTATTTTACCCCCATTTAATCGACTTATAGAGCACCTTTTGCTTTTATTATATAAAAATTATACACATTAATTAAACCTTTGTCAAGTTATTGAATAATATTTCTTTTAAGGTGCATAATAGAATATGCAAGGAGGTATGACTTGATGAATACAAAACAAACAAAGAACACTTCTAAACAAAGTGAAAGCACTTCAAAGCAAACTGAAAACAAGCAAAAAAGCACAAGATCAACAAAAAACTGTAAGTAATTAGTTTAAGGAGTACAAATGAAAAAGAAAAATAAAAAAACGAATAAGGTTGTAATTCCGCCCCTGCCAATGACATCACCCTTTGACCCATTAGGCAGTTGGACGGGAAATTATTTCTTTAACGAATTTGAATTACCCGACCAAGACGTAGACGATTTATAACCTTACCCAACTAAAATAAAGCGCGATTTTTATTAAATCGCGTTTTGTTTTTGCCAAAAAGCCCCTCTATAGGTCGATTATCACACATTTAAATTCTTTTGCAAAAAATAACCGTTATTTTTTTTAACTTTGGTATTGACATTTGCTTGCTTTTGATGTATAATTGTGAGGCTGCGAAAAAACAGTAAAAATTGCATAATAGATTTGGTATATGCTTGCAATATGGGCAGGCGTTTCTACCAACCACCGCAATATGGTTGACTACCGGGTTTTATTAAATCCCATAGTCAATTTTTATTTTACGCTAACAAACGTAAAAATCAAGGAAACAAATGTCACCTGAAACCTATTTAGAAATATTTGGATATATTGGAACTGCTCTTGTTATTACTTCTATGATGATGACTTCACTTGTTAAGCTTAGAGTGCTTAATATCTGCGGTTCGGTAATAAGTATGACCTACTCTTTTATTGGCGGAGCGTGGCCAATAGTCGTTATGAACCTTGCTCTTATTATTATAAACGTAGTTCAGCTTATAAAAGCGCGCTTTAACAAAGATGAGTTTACCTGCATTAAAACCACTTTATCAGATAGCTCGGCAAATCACTTTGTTTCACTTTTTAACGAAGATATTATTAAGTTTTTCCCATCATTTTCTAAAGATGCGCTTTTAGACCGAGAATGCTTTATTATTTTTTCACGTAGCGAAATTGCAGGAATTTTAATTGGCAAAAGGGAAGGTCAGCTTATTAAGGTTGATATTGACTACACCTCGCCCAAATACAGAAATCTTTCAGTTGGCACTTTTCTTTACGACTATTTAAAAACCTTTGAAATCAACACTTTAGAGGCAAATTTTGAAGTTCAACAGCATAAACTATATCTTAAAAAAATGAACTTTGAAGAAATCAACGGCAAAATGATTAAAAAAATATAGATTGCAAACATATTAATATATTATATGATAAGGAAAGAATTATGAAATTAAAAATAGACGGACATATTATTACCCCAAAACCCGACCAATCTCTTTACGATATTGCTAAAGAACTTGGCCTTATTAAAGGCAAACTTTCAACAGACCCTATCGTTGCTAAAATTGCAGGTAGAATATTCACGCTAAACTACGTTCCCGTAAGAAGCAAGGACGAAACGGCAGAACGCGGTTCAATTAGAAAAGCTATTAGCGCTTCCGACGGCACGGTTAAGCTTATTTATTACAGCGACCCAAGCGGACGCGACGCATACAAACGCACCGCGCAGTTCGTTTTATTTAGCGCGCTTGAA
>JAFQBR010000193.1 GCA_017399665.1 Clostridia bacterium
CGCAGAAGACCCAATAGAAGTAACGGAATCACCTATTACTACTGAGGTTAAACTACTGCAATACTGGAACGCAGCATGACCAATAGAAG
The DNA here is from genome assembly GCA_017399665.1 of Clostridia bacterium. The sequence continues at coordinate 90 of JAFQBR010000193.1, forward strand.
TAACTGAGTCAGGTATTTCTACACTTGTTAGCCTTGAATAACCGGAAAAAGCAGAATTTACAATAACTTTAGCGTCCGCATGAATGCTAATAGATGAAATATTGCTATTTACCCCTTCTATTAAAGCATAGTATGGGTTAGCCAAGTTACCAAGATATTTCGCGTTATTGTAAACGTTAAATTGTAAACTATTGCAATCCCCGAACGCAGAATGACCAATAGAAGTAACTGAGTCGGGTATTTCTACTGATGTTAGACTATCGCAATTATAGAACGCCTCATAACCAATAGAAGTAACTGAGGCCCCTATTTCTACTGATGTTAAACTATAGCAACCACAGAACGCTTGATCACCAATAGAAGTAACTGAGTCCCCTATTTCTACTGACGTTAAACTATCGCAACCATAGAACGCCCAGTCACCAATAGAAGTTACGCTATTAGGTATTACTACTGACGTTAAACTATCGCACCAAGAGAACGCATAATTACCAATAGAAGCAACGGAATCACCTATTACTACTGAGGTTAAACTACTGCAATGAGAGAACGCATAATCACCAATAGAAGTAACGGAATTGGGGATTATAGCTGTTTTAATCTTATTATTTTCATAAAATGCGTTATTATAAATAGTTTTAACGGGTAAGCCGTTAATGCTTTCTGCAAAGCGAATGCTTGTTGCGGTGCCGGTGTAACCGATTACTTCATAATAAGTGCCATCTGAGGAAAGGTCATATAAAACGCCTTCCGTTGCGCCAACGGGCATACTGCAAATTGTGCAAAGATTGTTTTCATCTGCAACGTGTTCTTCCTTTTGGTTAACGGCATCACAGTGTACGCAATTAAACCAGTGGAATGTTGAGTTATATGAAAGGGTGGATTGCCATTCGTGCTCAGCAAGCTCCGTGTAATTCATATTTTTAACACCACCGCAAGAGGTACATTTATAAACATCATATCCTTGTTCCATGCAAGTGGGGGCAACAGTTTCTTCAAAAGCAAAGCTATGTTCGTGAATACCGCAGGGTAATTCTACCACTTGAGTTGTGCCGTTAGAAAAATAGAAAACTAAGTTACCGTCTGCATCAAGTTCAACCTTAATAACGCTAATGCCTTCTTCGCCTTGGATGCCTTGTTCGCCTTGGTCGCCTTTATCACCCTTTTCGCCTTTGATGGTAGCAAGCCAATCTTCATAAGAAAGAGGTGTTTCCCCCATAGCTTCTGCATAAACAACGTAAGAGCTATATACCTTACGGATTTGATTTTCATCTGAAGTAGCAGAAGAATCGCCACCAACAGGTGGTTGTTGCGTGCATGAAACCATGCAAAGTGCGCCTGTTACTACCATGATAACTGATAGTAAAGCAATGATAATTTTTTTCATAAAAAAACCTCCCTTCGGCACAGTAATAATTTTTTATAATAAAAAAGTGCCGTGTGCAAAAGCAGACGACACCTAATAAAAGTGTTTTCCGCTTTTGCCGCGACACAAAATTTTTTATCAACCCGTTAAAAAGGTTTTATATAACGCGAAAAGGTACACTTCTATCCAGAAGTATACTTTTTAACGGATTAAATTTTATGTCGCAAGTTTATTTTAGCACTTTTTTATATTTATTGCAACTTATTTGTTAAAATAAATAGTTTTTCATTTTTTATTTTGCCAAATAATTGCACTTTGTTTTATGACTTAGGTAAAACAGATGTTAAAAATTCAACCGGTAAAGGCATATACAAGAGTCTTTTTTTATTTCATTTCAACCCTAAACAAAACAAAAAAGTGGCGATATAGGTCGATTAACGGCTATTTAAGAGAAAAAGCCATCGCTTTAAATAAAGCGGTGGCTTTTATTGTTTTAGTTTAATATTGCGTTAATAAATTATACGCGCAAATTACAATAGATAGGTTTAATTAGTCTAACGTATAAGAAGAAACGTAGGTCTTTGTTCCGCTCATTGAAGAGGCATAATAACCAACCTTTGATACAAATTCTTCCCACGTTTTTACACCTGTAAAGTAAACGGTGGTAAGATTATATCCAAACGCTTCGTGCCCTAAGGATTCAATTCCGCTGTGAATATAAATGGTTTTTACTGCGCTAGTAGCAAAGGCTTGTTGGCCAATGCTCTTGGTTGCAAATGGAATTTTAACGGTTGTTAAGCCCGTGTAAGCAAACGCCCCGTCGCCAATGCTTTCAAGCTTTTTAGGTAAGCTTATTTCTGTTAATGAAGAACAGAAGTAGAATGCGCCATCTTCAATAGTTGTAAGGTTTTCAGGCAAATTAACGGTTATAAGTGAAGAGCAATAATAAAAAGCGTGCTCTTTTATAACGGTAATTGTTTCAGCCAAGCTTATTTTTTGAATTTTGTTGCAATCGGTAAAATACCAAGCAGGGACTTCTTCGCTACCAATAATATTTACTTCTACTAAACTTTCTGGAACATTGTCGCCAAAGATATTTTCAAATTTTTTATCACTATAACCATAATAATTAGTTATTTCAACGCAAGGCATGGTTATTTTTACTAAGTTGTCGCATCCCTTAAAGGCACCGTAAACAACTTCCGTTACACTACTAGGAATAACAACTTCAGTTACAAAATCAAAATTACAAAATGCCCAAGAGCTAATAGAAGTAACAGCAGAAGAAAGGGTTAGTTTATTTGAAAGGCGTTCGTTATTGAAGAAAATTTCACTTGCGTAGTGCATTGGAGATGTAGCATAACTATCTCCAAAAGTAATCTTTGCCCAATCGTCTACACTACCACTAAAGTAAACTCTTTCAAGATTTTCGCAAGATTCGAAAGCCCCACCGTCTATCCTCTTTAAACTGTTTGATAAAGTTATTTCGCTAATTGCACTGCCACTAAACACGTAGCCACCAATTTGAGCAAGCCCGTCTGGAAGATTAA
>JAFQBR010000194.1 GCA_017399665.1 Clostridia bacterium
GACCGCTTGCGGTGGATGAGGTGTAAGGCAAGTGAAATCCGATTAAAATCGGGTGAAATTGCAACCTGTCGGTTGCAGTGAAATTTTTGCTTACTTTTTGAAAGCAAAAGTGAAATTCAACTTTTACAAAAGTTGAGTTATGGTCGCGCAGATTTTGCATAAAGCAAAATTGCCAGCATAACATATAATTTTAATTGCGGACTGAAATTATTATATAAATTTGACGGCGTTTTTAAAAAACGCGCGACCTTTACGCAATTTGCCAAAATTGCATATCAAGTTGCTAGCAACATTAATTATTTGACAAACGCATAAAATTGTAGTATAATACTAAAACAGTCTTTTAACGGAGATAATTTATGGATTATAAAGTTTTATATGAAAATTGGCTAACAAATCCAAAGCTTTCAGCTAGTGGTGTAAGTGAACTTAAGGCTATTGAAGATAACGAAAAAGAAATAGAATACCGTTTTGGTAAGGAATTAGAGTTTGGAACGGCCGGTATGCGCGGTATTATCGGTATGGGAACGAATATGATGAACGTATATACCGTTCGTCGCGCGACGCAGGGCTTAGCTGACTATATCAAAACACTAGGTCAGGAAGCAATGAACCGTGGCGTAGCTATTTCTTACGATACGAGAAGATGTTCGATTGATTTTGCGCTCGCATCCTGTGGTGTGTTAATTGCAAACGGTATCCATACTTATATATATAAGGAAGGAAGACCTGTGCCAATGCTAAGCTATGCAGTACGCAAACTAAACTGTATAGCAGGTATTATGATTACGGCAAGCCATAATCCAAAAGAATACAACGGCTACAAGGTTTACGGCGAAGACGGCGCGCAAATGTCGATTGAAGCGACCAGAGAAGTCGTTAATTACATTTCTAAAATCACAGATTATTTCTCTGTTTCATATACTGCGATAGAAAATATCGGAAAGGCTGGATTTTTAGGTTGCGATATACTTAAAAAAGGCTTTGAGAAAAAATATTATAAAGAACTTTTAAAACTCGGCTTATCTAAAAAAGCGGTTAAAAAGGAGGGTAAAAACGTCAAACTCGTTTACACGCCTGTACACGGCACGGGGTACGTTCCTGTAACTACCGTTTTAGAAAAACTTAAAATCAACGTCAGCGTTGTTGACGAGCAGGTTATGCCTGATACGGAATTTTCTACCGTTGAAGTTCCAAACCCGGAATATAAAGAGACTTTAACGCTTGCAATAAAGCGCGCAAACGAAATAAATGCTGACGTAGTATTCGGAACAGATCCTGATTGCGACCGTCTGGGAGTTGCTTTACGTAATAAAGACGGCGAATTTTTCGCGCTAACCGGAAATCAAGTTGGCGTACTGCTTCTTAACTACGTTTTATCAAGACTTAAGTCTGAAAAAGCGCTTAAAGGCGACGAATTTGCAGTTAAGAGTTTCGTTTCTACAGGCCTTGCAAAAGCGGTAGCAGACAGTTACGGCGTAGAACTTAAAGAAGTTCCTGTTGGATTTAAGTTTATCGGCGAAAAAATAAAGATAGCAGAAGAAACTAAAAAGGGTACTTTCGTTTTCGGGTTTGAAGAAAGTTGCGGTTATCTTCGTGGAACGCACGCACGCGATAAGGACGCAGTCGTTGCAAGTATGCTGTTTGCAGAAATGGTTTGCTACTATAACTCAGTCGGCGTATCTATTTTCGAAGTTTTAGAAGAAATTTACAATAAATTCGGTTATTGCTTAGATTATACTCAATCTATAAATTATAGTGGACTACACGCTATGGACGAAATGAATCAAGCAGTAAACGCAATGTCAACTAAGAAAATTGAAAAAATAGATATTCATAATATCGTTGCGGTAAGAAATTATCAAACGGGCGAAAGAACGCTATCAAACGGCGCGGTCGAGAAATTAGAATATAGTGGGCTTAATTGCTTATACTATGAATTTGAAAACGGTGGATTTATCTGCTTAAGACCAAGTGGAACGGAGCCTAAGCTTAAAATTTACTACTCAATGACCGGGAAAGACAAGGCTCGCGCAGAAGAGAATTTAAGTAAAGTAAAGAAAAGTTTTGAAGAAATTTTGCGCTCGTAATGCCGAATTTTTACATTATTTGGTAGTGCCAAAATTATTTAATATTTTTTTGAAAAAAGTCGAAAAAATGCTTGACATTATTTTTGCTTTATAGTATGATTAGTAGGCTGTCGTGCGAAACGACACACCCAAACGGGTGTTTGGGAATTGAAGATTGACAACTGCATAGTAAGAGATAACAGAATGTTATCGAGAATAACAAAGTACAGAAAGGCAAAGAGAGAAATAGACTGAATAATCGAAAGATTAGAGGTTAATACGTAAGTATAACTGTAAGTTTAGAATTTTTGTATAGAAAAAGAGGTATGAAAGAATAATTTGACGGAGGTTGCAAAGTAGCAAAAAAAAGCGAAAGTGACCAAAAGAATAAGCTACAAAGAGCATACAGGAGGATGCCTTGGTACATGGCGCCGAAGAAGGACGTGACAAGCTGCGAAAAGCCACGGGGAGTTGCAAATAAACGTTAATCCGTGGATATCCTAATGAGGAAACTCACCACGAGTAATGTCGTGGTATCATGCACTGAATACATAGGTGTATGAGGGGAACTCGGGGAACTGAACCATCTAATTACCCGAAGGAAAAGAAAATAAATAATGATTCCGAAAGTAGTGGCGAGCGAAATTGGAAGAGCCCAAACCACATGTAGCAATACGTGTGGGGTAGCGGACCCCATAAGGCAAGAATAATCTTAGCAGAAGAGTGTTGGAAAGCACTACAAGATAGCGTAAAAGTCGCGTATGCGAAAAGATTGTGAAGCTGGGGGTATCCAGAGTACGCCGGGACACGAGAAATCCTGGCGGAATATGTGAGGACCATCTCATAAGGCTAAATACGACCATGTGACCGATAGAGTATAGTACCGTGAGGGAA
>JAFQBR010000195.1 GCA_017399665.1 Clostridia bacterium
AGAGATTAGCTGAAGAAAGAGAAGCTAAACTTAAACGTGAACAGGAAATTAAGCGCAAAAAGGCTATAAAGAAGGGCATGATAATAGGTATTCCAAGTGCGGTTGCCGTAATCGTGCTTATTGTGCTTACCTTCACGTTGTTCTTACCTTTAATGAATTTGAAAAAGGCAAAAGATCTTCTTGATTTAAACAAATACGAAGAATCAAAAGTTATTCTTGAAGAGTTAGGCGGCTTTTCAAATAGCGATCAATATATTGCGGTTATAGAAGGCGTGGAATTAATCGCAAAAGAACAGATTGAAAAGGGTGTTAAAAGAGTATTAGAGGGTGGAACGCCTGTTACTCTTCACTATGACGTACAAGGTGGCGACATTAGCGGAAAACACTACTTAGGAATAAACGGTGACGGCGCTTCAACGTTATTCGGTGCGTTAAAAGCTCCTATGGCAGAGCCCACTCCTGCACCTGGAAGCGTAAAATTTGACTATGCATCATTAGAACTTTTTGAAGGACTTAAACAGCCCACGAAAGAAGGTTATAGTTTTGTAAAATGGGTAAGCGAAGGTCACGTATATACGGTAGACGGCACTTTTGAACTAATGTTAAAAGCCGTATGGAACAAAAACCAGTACACTATTGAGTGTGATTTAGCCGGTGGTAACTTACCTGAAGGATTTAAAAATCGTGACGGATATAATATAACTGACGCTTCGTTTACTTTAATTGAACCTGTAAAAGAAGGATATAAATTTATTGGTTGGACGGGTACTGATTTAACAGAACCCACCAAAAATTTAGTAATTGAAACGGGTAGCGCAGGCAACAGAAAATACCTTGCAAACTGGCAAGCAGAAAGTTACACCGTTATACTAGATGTAAACGGCGGTGAATTAACTGAAACTTCAATAACCGCAACTTACGGTCAATACACCGTTTTAGCTGAACCCACAAGAATAGGTTATGCCTTTATGGGTTGGTATTTGGGCGACGAAAAATTTGAAAGTGGCGAATGGGCTCACGCAGATAACGTTATATTAACTGCTTCTTGGCAAGCTAACGAATACGAAGTAACTTACGAAGATACTATTTTAGAAAAACTTGGTTTTAACGTGACATTCGATTACAACTGTAGCAGTTTAACAGATTTTACCGTTACCGTAGAGGACGGTGAAACGTTGGAATACCCAACTATACCCACAAGAAGCGGATATGCATTTATAGGCTGGTATACGGATAGCGATTGCACGACAAAATATGATTTCAGCGGTACTATAACTGATGATATGACCTTATATGCAGGTTGGATGTATACAAGTTTACCTTACGTATATAGCGAATACCAAATTGACCCTGCCGATTACGCTTCAAGCTCAGAGTATTATTCAATTTCTACATCTGGAACAAGTTCAAGTTATCAAATGCATATTTATTTAGTAGCTCAAGAAAGTGGAGATCACACAATTTATTGGAAAAACGATTACTCTTCATCCTCTTTTGCCTACTATTTAAGAATTTATAACTTAACAACAAATACAACAATTAGAGACTTTTATTATTACGATACTTATTCAACCTCGTTCGATAATTATCAATATTTCACTTGCAATGCAGGCGACGTTATTTTATTAAGCTTTTATAGATGTTATGATTCATATTGGTCACACGCTAGTTTCTATTTTGAAGGATTTGAAAAACTAACAAGCACAGCGGTAGCAAGCGGTTATAAGCTTGGTGATTATTTGTATGAAGAAGATGAAAGTGAAACCGTAACGGTTACTTACGATAGCGCGTTTACTCTTCCTGTGCCTGAAAAAACAGGTTATACATTCCTTGGTTGGTATGAAGATATAAACGATAATGGAGTTTTAGACGAAGGCGAAAAGGTTGAAGGCTTAACCACTTGGAATATTGCAAGAAATATAACTCTTACACCTATTTGGGAAGCATCAACTCACATTATTACCCTAGATGCTGATGGTGGTACAGTATCAACAAACAGCGTTAACGTAACTTACGGTCAATCATATAATTTACCCGAGCCTAATAAAGTGGGTTATACCTTCGCCGGTTGGTATCGTGGAGGTACTGAATATTCAGGCGGAATTTGGGTTGGTCTTTCTAACATTATACTAACTGCCAAATGGAATATAAATACTTACAATATTACTTATATTTTAAATGGCGGAACAAACTACGGCAGTAATCCATTGACATATACCGTTGCAAAGGATATTACGCTTGGAGAGCCCACAAAAACCGGCTATACCTTTACCGGTTGGACGGGTACTGGATTAGACGAATTAACCAAAAACGTTATTATTAATGACTGCGTTGATGATCGCGAATATACGGCGCATTGGCAAGCAAACGAATATACTGTAACCTTAGACGTAAACGGTGGTACTTTACCCGAAGATGCTTCAACTACTATTGACGTTACTTACGACGTACAGTATACTTTACCCACGCCCACAAAAACAGGTTATGAATTCCTTGGTTGGTTTACTTCTAGTGATACAGAATACGAAAGTGGAACTTGGCAAGGTTTAGAAGACGTTAGTTTAACTGCAAAATGGCAAGCTAACGAATACGAAGTAACTTACGAAGATACAAAAGGAACATATATTCCTGTAAGTGTTACATTCAATTATAATTATAGTGGCTCTACTAACGCAACGCTTACTTTAGAAGACGGTCAAACGTTAGATTATCCCACAGTGCCCACAAGAAGCGGCCATGCATTTGCTGGTTGGTATACTAACAGCTCTTGCACAACGGCTTACAACTTCAGCGGTTCAATAACAGAAGATATCACTTTATATGCAAAATGGGTTTCTATGACCTCTTCGTACTCTTCAAGAGAATATATAGACATTGCAAATCATAACACTTCTTCAAGTAAAAAAACAACAGGTAATATAACATCATCCTCATCATCAATCGCTCACTACTATTATTTCACTTGTTATAAAACAGGAAATTATACTTTCTACGCTAATTATTATCAAGGTGATTTCTATATTACTGTATACAATGTAACTAAAAACAGTAACATAATCAGTTCGTCTAATTTATATAATGGTAATAAAAACACATCTGAAAGCTTTAGTGTTAGCGCAGGTGACGTTATTTACGTTCGATTATATAAATATAACAGTGGTAGTTCAACCGGAGTATGTCAATTTTACTTAGAG
>JAFQBR010000196.1 GCA_017399665.1 Clostridia bacterium
CTGTCACAACAAAGGGTTGATAAAAGAAGTTTTATATACTTCGTAATAGTTTGTTATTTGCAAATTTTTACAATTCCAACGTACGGCAAGTACGCTTCCTTGCAAAAATTTACAAATGCCGCCTCTTACTCGCATCTAAAACTTCTTTTAGTCTTTAACCAAAGTAATTTTTATCTCTTAAAAAAATCAACTATTGTTTGTGACATCGCCTTTATTTTAAACTATTCGCTGTATTTTCTTAAAACGTCGTCTATTTCTTCTTTGCTTAAATTCTCTAAATGGTCCATAAATTCATGCAAAATTCTATTACCGATTTCGCGATAGTCCATAGCGGTTACTTTTTCTATTTTTACCTTTCTAATATCTTCAGGAACGCCAAAAATAAGCATAATCGCGTTAAGCGCACCAGGTATTCTTACCTCTAATGAAGATGATGATTGCGTCGTCATAAGGGTTGCGTATTCAATACCCGAAATTAAAGTTTCTGCTTCTTTAAACTGTTCTTCTGTCCAACCTGAAGTATATTCTTCGAAAATAATTTTTGCCTTTTCTTTATCGTTCTTGCGGATTATTTCTAAAGGCTTTGCGTGCGTATAAGAAGATAAATATAAATCTCTTGCAATTTCGTTTTCTTCGCAGGCAGCTGCCATACTTAAAAGCTCTAAAGCATAAGCCATAAGCGCCGTCTTGCCCTCTTTTGTTGCGGTTTTCATCAGTTCCCATTGATAACTGCACATAAAGTCAACAATAACTGCAAGCAAATCTTCTTTTGTATGAAAATGGAAGGTCAAATTGCCAGGACTTATATCTAAAGCTTCGCTAATTTCTCTTGCGCTTGTATTTGAAAAACCTTTAGAGAAAAAGAGCTTTATCGCGACTTTTACTATTTCCTCTTTAGTTCTGTTAATTTTTTTCTTCTTCATAAATTCCCCTTTCTTTTTTTCTACTTAAGAAAATTCAATAGTACGCATACTATGATAATATAAATATTGATTTTTGTCAAGTATTTTCTTATAAAATAATCCATTAACACAAAAAAACGCAAAAAACTTTTGTTCTTTTGCGTTTTTTATAACTTTTTAATACTTATAACTCTTGTATTGCTTTAACTAATTTAGCAACTTTTTCTTCGCTTGTTGCCCACGAGGTGCAAATTCTAGCGTACGCCAATCCACCTTTTATAGTTGCTCCTCCAAAATTAAAGTTTTTCGCAAGTTTAGCGTATTGTTCCTGCTTAAAAATAGCAAACGTTTGAGTATCTGAACAATCAAATTCAAGCTCAATATTTTTGCTTTTTAGCGCGCTCCTGATTCTATCTGCTTTCTCTACCGCGCCTTGGCAATATTTTTTATAGTTTAACCTTTCAAATAAGCCTTCAAACTGCACACCCATTACAAAGCCTTTAGCCATTAATGCGCCGTTTTGTTTAAGAATATATCTAAAATGCTTTTTTAAACTCGAGTTATTGATAACTAAAGCCTCGCCCAAAAGTGCGCCTGTCTTTGTTCCGCCAATATAAAACAAGTCGCAAAGCGAAGCAATATCGCTAAGGGTAAAGTCACAATGTTTTGAAAATAAGGCATATAAAATTCTTGCGCCGTCTATAAAAAATAGCAAGTTGTGTTTTTTGCAAACCGCGCTTATTTCCTTTATTTCTTGAAGCGTATAAATAGTGCCAACTTCCGTTGATTGAGATATGTAAACCATGCCGGGTTTTACGGTATGTTCTACAGAAAGTCCGCCTATATGCTCGTAAACAGCACTTTCAATTTGATTAGGTGTGATTTTTCCTTGACTGCTTTTTAAGGTTAAAACCTTATGTCCGCCGTTTTCTATTGCTCCTGTTTCGTGCGTTGCAATATGCGCGGTATCTGCACAAAGCACACCTTCAAAGGGGCGCAAAAAAGAAGATATTACAATTTTATTAGTAAGCGTTCCGCCAGCTATAAAATGAACGTCGCTATTGGGCTTTTTTATTTCCTTTTTAATAAGCTTTTTTGCGTTATTGCAAATTCTATCTTCCCCATACCCACAATTTGGGCAAAAATTATATTTTGCAAGCTTTTCAATTATTTCAGGCAAACAGCCTTCTTGATAATCATTTATAAAAAATTCCATTAATTTCTCCTAGACAAACTCTCTTTTTTTATCTTTATTGCACAGAGTAATTATATTTCAAACTTTAAAAGAACGTCAATTAAGTTTTTACCGTAAAAGCTAAAGCCTTTCTCGTTCGGGTGAACGTGATCCATCATAAGCGCTTCTTCGTGAGGCATAAGAGTATAACCGTCAATAACGTTAAAACCTACATCTTGTGCAATTTTTTCAAGCACGTTGCGGAAATTTTCGAACAAACCGATATGATTTTCTTCCTTTTCATCTGTTCTCCAAATGGGTGAAATATAAAAAAGTTTTGAGCTAGCGTAAATCTCTTTCATTCTTGAAAGAAAGCCTCTCATATTAACTTCTAACTCTTCAATGCTTTTAAAATAGTTATAATCGTTAGTGCCGTAAGCAACGATAACCGCATCAGGATTAAAGTCGAGCTTAACTGCATTATTAGGATCAAAGAATGCACCGCCAATACCTTGAATAATGCTTTCTGCATCAAAATAATTGCTAACGATATTTGCAAAAGACAAACTATCATGTAAAGAATTATAACCTTGAGTTATTGAATCCCCACTAAAAAGTATTTTCTTTTTAAAGACGTGAGGGGTAACAAAACAACCGTCATCTATTTCTATTTCGCTAATTTTTGCAACAGAATGAGCGGGAAGATAAATTTGCACCCTGTTTTCCTTATTATTTTGAAGCTTAATTTCAAAAGAAAAAGCCCCAACGGGAAAAACTAAATTATTTGTTAGTTGACCGTTTACGTAGACGTCTATTTTGCCACCGTCTTCACCGCTAACCCTAACAAAGGTTGAGTTTGTGTTAAAATCAAATCTTATACCAGTTTGGGCGCTTGCCGTTGAAAAAAGAAAGTCGCTAAACGATTTCCATAAAGCAAGCTGTTCTTTTGTGCATTTTTCAAAATGGTAAAAACCATCTTCTTGGTATATATCAACTGCCCCAACGATAATCTTTTTAATAGTATCAAAATCAAGCTTCATAGTTTTTCTCCTTTAAGTAAAACAACTTAATTATAGTATACCGCAAACAAAACCCTGTTGTCAAAGAAAGAAGACAAAAAAACAATTTTTTATTTGTTCTTTTACAGTTTACAATCAAAAAAATGCTCTATAGGTCGATTAACAGCACTTTTATTTTTTTACAAAAAAACAATCCCTGTAAAAGATATAACCTTAAACAGAGATTATTTGAAAGAGAAAAAATATGAAAAAAACTTATTACAAAAAATAAGGTGTAGTCAACGTTTAGCTAAAAAACTTATTCATCTTTAAGCTGAAGCATTACCATACCGCGGTTTGCAAAGCAAAGTGGACAGGTTTGCCACGCCTCTTCTGACTCGTGTTCATATCCACAAGCCATACACTTCCATTTTACCGGTTTTTCCTTTTTATATAAGGTGTTGGTTTTAACTTGATTATACAAATCCTCAAAAAGCTTGTGATGGCAATTTTCAACGGAAATTATATATTCGTAAAGCTTTGCAATATCTTCAAAGCCCTCTTCCTTTGCCATTTGCATATGCGCGGGATAAATTTCAGAAAATTCTGCATACTCATCTTCTGCCGAAATTCTTAAATTTTCTTCTAAATCCCACTTTTGCTTAAAAGGATAGTCTGCGCAAAACTCAATTTTTTCAAGAGCTTTTTCATCCTTTACTTTTTGCAAAAAGGTATAAAACATTCTAGCATGATTAAACTCGTTAAACACTACTTTATCTATTACCTCTGCTAGCGCGTTAAGCCCTTCCTTCCTTGCGCCGTATTCCACAAATTTATATCGCGTACGCGCCTGACACTCACCAGCAAAATCCTTTGCTAAATTTAAAAACGTTTTACTTTCTTCAAGCTTCATAAAAAAATACCTCCAATGAAATGATTTCCATTAGAGGTTTTTTTATACGTTTAATTTGTATTTTAACACAAATCTTTTATTAAGTTTTTAATATTTTTAAAAAACAAATCAATAAAATTTTTATAAAAAGCCTTTATATAGGTCGATTAACGCCACTTTTATTCTGAGCGCAATGCCTTTACCGGGTCTTTTTTAGATGCCATAAATGCAGGTATCATACCTGAAAGCAAGGTAACTAAAATAGAAATTCCAACAAGTAGCAATGCGTGTAATGGCGATAAAACAACTAATGAAGCAACCCCAGTATAATTATAAAGTATTGCGTTTAATGGGAATTGTATAATTATGGCAAGTAGCACGCCAATAACACCTGAGAACAGACCTATAATTACAGTTTCTGCATTAAATACAGACATAACGTCTATTTTTCTTGCCCCGATAGACCTTAAAATACCTATCTCTTTTGTTCTTTCTATTACCGAAACGTAGGTTATTATTGCAATCATAATAGCGGCAACAATTAAAGATATTGCAGTTAGTGCAAGTAAGATATAAGTAATTACGTCAACAAAAATTTCTAAAACGTCAACAATAGCCTTAACAACGTCTACAATTGTTATTTCGGTTTCTTCCGTAGTCGTTTCAAGCGCATTGAATGCCGCTACGTATTCTTTAATTTTTTGCTTGTTAGCAAAAGAATTTGCATAAAACTCTATTTTTGTTGGTGTTTCGGCATATCCAAGTGATTTAATTAAGGACTCAACGTCCGTTTCTTTTACCTCCTTGCCCGTTAAAACGTTGACACAGGGAGTATTTGCATTTCCGTCTAACTGCGCTCTTTGAGCCTTAACAACGTTAGAATTATTGGCATTAGCGCGCAAGTATTCTGTTAGCTGTGTGGTATAGCCTATAGTTGAAGTGCCCAAAGCTCCAGCGGTAACCCCATCTTTAAGTCTTAAAATAGCGGTTATTTTTAGTTCTAAAATCTCGTTTGCGCTTTGACCGCCAGAATAACAATTCGGAACACTTATACCGGCTTTACTAAATTGAGTTTTAAACCATTCTGCACTAAACCCTTTATATTTACTGCTAAGCATTTCTGCAGCAGTCCATTCTTGTCTTTTATAAACGCCCTCGCTTTGATTATAAACGTAATAACCGTTGTTTAGTGCAACGTTAAAGGTGTTCAACTTTGCGGTATTAAGAATTTGGTCGTAGGTATATTCGTTACGTATAAAGTTTCCTTCTTCATCCTTTCTTGATGCGTTAATATCCATAAGCAACGCAGTAAGCATTACGTCTGATATTTGACTGTTTTTATCTAAAACCAAGCATATTTCATTTTTAGCGGTTGGAAACTTCCCGTAAACGTCATATTGACTTTGGATTAACTTGTCATCCATAATCATTTCTTTAAAGAAACGGTTTGCGTCAGAGGGAATTTTTACGTATTCCAATTCAATAGCCTTTGCGCGCTCTTCCTTTCCGTCCACTTGAATAATAATGTTTTCTATTTCAGGAATATTTGAAACGTCGTAAGAAACGTATTTTTTATAAAAGGTAAGACTCGTGCCGTATGAATAACTAACCTTTCCGTATTCCTTAGGCATTTTGTCCATATATTCTTGAAATTCAGGGGTAATTTTGTTTCTAATCTTTGCCGTGTTCAGCTTACTAATTAAGTGACTTACAAACACTTTGTTCTTTTCTAAATTAGTATCTACCCCTAAATTTACGTCCTCTGTTAAAATTGAGATATACTCCGTAATATCAGTCGTTTGCGAGGTGGATACGTACATGGGATACGCAGAAAGCGTTTCGCCTTGAATTTTATCTAAAAAAAGGTTTAAGCCGTTAAACAAAGCAAGCACTAACGCAAGTCCGACTATGCCTATTGAACTTGCTATTGAAGTCAAAAAGGTTCTTGATTTTTTAGTCATTAAATTTTTCAAAGACAAGCTTAATGCAAGCCAAAAACTCATTGAGGTGTGTTTTTTCTTTGATTCAGCTTGTTCAATAACTTTTTTCTTGTTTTTTTCTTTTACCTTATTTCGACTTGTTTCGGCTGATGATGGCGCAACCATCTTTTCTTTATTTTGATCAAAGGGATTACTATCGATTACAACCTTGCCGTCTTTTAGTTTTATAATTCTTGTAGAGTACGTTTGAGCTAAAGTATCGTTATGCGTAACCATAATAACAAGACGGTCTTTTGCAATTTCCTTTAAAAGATCCATTATCAAAATGCTCGTTTTGCTATCTAACGCCCCCGTCGGCTCATCTGCCAAAATAACCTCTGGATTATTTACAAGCGCTCTTGCAATAGCAACCCTTTGCATTTCGCCACCTGAAAGCTCGTTAGGTTTTTTATGCAAATGATTTGCAAGTCCAACCTTATCTATCGCCTTCATCGCAAGACGTTTTCTTGTGTGAGCGTCTACACCTGATAACGTAAGCGCAAGCTCTACGTTTTCAAGCACCGTTTGGTGAGTGATAAGATTATAGCTTTGAAAAACGAACCCGATTTTTCTGTTGCGATAGGTATCCCAATCACGCTCTGAAAAGTCAGACGTTTCAACTCCGTCTACAATCATCTCTCCTTCTGTATAACGGTCAAGCCCACCAATAATGTTAAGCATGGTAGATTTACCGCAACCTGAAGGGCCAAGAACGGAAACAAACTCTGTTTTTCTAAAAGAGAGTGTTACGTTACTTAGCGCCGTTACCTTTGATTGCGCGCCTTCGCCGTATATTTTTGTAACATTTTTTAATTCAAGCATTTTCTGCTCCTTTTTATGCGATTAACCGCTATATTTGGAATACACCCTTTTTTCAAAGGCGTTCATAAATTCTAAGTAAAGTGCGCCAAGCTGTATTTCAAGCTCGCTATCAAGCAAATTTCTGCTTTGCAAAATACCGCCCTCGTTTAAAACTATGTGCGCGTAGTCTAGATATAAGTTCGCGCGCGACCTTAACATCTCTTCTATTTTTTGTTTTTTATCCTCGCCGTTTAAAAGCGGGCGCGAATTATCATTTTCAAGTCGCGTTTGCAAAAAGTCGCTATCGCAATAAAGATACACTATTAAGCTATGCTTACGCAGTTTTTTCATTACGTCCTCGTGCAGGACCATTCCTCCTCCCGTTGCAACCACGCATTCATCCGCCTCACACGCAAGAAGTCCCTCGTGGCGCTCTAGCTCGCGAAAAAGCTTTTCTCCTCCGCTTGCAAATATGGCGGAAATATCGCCGTATTTTTTACAAATCTCTTCGTCGGTGTCGATTAACGGCATATTCATAAGGTTTGCAATAAAACGCCCAAAGGTGCTTTTACCGCTACCGCTCATTCCAATAAGAACTATTTTCATATAAGTAAACTCTCTATTGCAACAATATAGCCTTTGTCACCAAAACCGCATACCGTACCCTCGCAAACGGGCGCAATCATACTTTTTTGGCGAAATTCTTCACGTGCAAACAAATTAGAGATATGCACTTCTACCACCCTTTTTTGACTAGCAGTAATAGCATCTCTTATAGCAATACTGTAATGGGTGTAAGCGCCTGCATTAAGCACGATTGCATCAGCATTGCTTTTTTGAATGCGCTCGCAAATTTCCCCTTCTATATTGCTTTGATAAAAGCAAACCTCAACCCCTTTTTTGTCACAATGGGCTTTAATTTCGCTATTTATCTGGTCAAGAGTTTTTTCGCCGTAAATAGCCTTCTCTCTTTGCCCAAGCATATTTAAATTTACACCGTTAATAACTTCAATTTTCATAATAATTCCTATAATTTTGATAAAGAGCAAACGCCTCATCTTCATTTGGCTTTTTACCAAGTAATATCATATCGCTTAAATACGCTTGAAAGAAAAGCATGGCTTCACCGTTAAAGCTTCTTAATTTATATTTATTTGCCCATTTTTCAAGCTCTTGATTTTTACCGTAATTTATATCTACAACAACAGGATTATTTGCAAGCATTTGCTCGGTAAAAATCTCTTCGCTTTTTGCGCTTGTTGCATTGACTAGCATATCACAGCTTTCGCCGTTATAAAGGAAAAAACCTTCGTTATGCTTACAAAACTCAACAGCCTTTTGTTGCGTTCTATTTTTTATAAATACCGTATAACCGCTATCTTTAAGAGCAAAGGCTACGCTTTTTCCAGCACCACCTATTCCATATAACAGCACCCTTTTACCAGCATTTAAAAGCCCATGATATTTTAAAGATAAAATAAATCCATCGCCGTCGGTAGAATAACCTTGACTGCCAAAAACAAAGTTACAGCTTTTGCTTTGTTGTGCCTTTTTACTGCTGTTTTTAGTTTGTAAAAACAACTGTTCCTTATACGGAATAGTGGCGTTAAACGCCTTATAGCTAGGTTTTTGAATAAATTTATCAAATTCGTTTTGGTTTAAGCAGCGGCATTCGTAATAAAAGTTTTCGCGCCCAAAAGAACTCAAAATAAACTTATGAATTTTACCCGATAAGCTTTTTGAAACGTTTTCGCCTATAAGCCCAAGCGGTAAATAATTAAAGCTTTCAAAAAACTTAGGGAAGGAAACGTCTACCCATTCTTCTCCCATTATCCTTCCGCCTAAAAGAGCGGTTTGTAAAACGAAAGCGGTCATAATTAAGCGGTGGTCTTGACTTTGGTAATCAAAAGCCATTTTCTCGCCTGTAATTGGCAAAACCGTTAAATTTCTGCCCTTTGCATTGCACTTACCGCCCGATTTTTCAATCAAATCGATAATTGCCGAAAATCTATCGCTTTCCTTTAATTTAAGTTCTTCCGCACCAAAAATCGTACAGCCATTATTTAAACAAGCAACTGCACAAATTAATGGAAGCTCATCTATCATTGAGGGCGTTTGACTTTCTAATACTTCAAAATACTCTATTTCGCTTTTTTTAGCCGTTATATCTGCAACAGCACCAAGCGGAGTATTCACTACGTTGTTATATTCTATAATTGCACCAGCGCTTTTAAGCTTTGTATAAAACCCATCGCGACAAGCGCCAATCAGCACACCTTTAACACTAACCTCGCCAAGCAAAAGCCCAATCGCGGTAAAATACGCGCAAGCAGAAGGATCGTTAGGAATATCAATTTCGCACCCAGAAAGTTTACCCTTTTCAACCGAAATTTTGCCCTCTTTTACGCTTACGTTAATACCAAACAAAGGCAATATTTTTTCAGTATGATCACGCGTTGAAAATTGCTCTTCTAATAAAGTTGTAGCACCGCTTAAAATTCCAGATAAAAGTATTGCACCCTTAACCTGAGCGCTTTTTCCTGTCATTTTATAATTAAAATCATTTAACTTAGCAGGAAATATTTTTACAGGTAAACACCCGTTAGTATGTTCAATTTTTGCTCCCCTTAAAACAAGTGGCTCGCATACCCTTTGCATGGGCCTTTTTGTTAGACTGCTATCGCCAATAATGGTTGCGCTAATATTAGCCCCCGATAAAAGCCCTATAAGCAAGCGCGCAAGGGTTGCGCTGTTACCGCAGTCCAAAAGAATATTATTTTGCAGTTTGTCTGCGCCGTTAATTATAATTTGATTTTGCTTAATCTCTACTTTTGCGCCAAGTTGTTTAATACACTCAATTGCACTTAAACTGTCTTTTGCGATAAGTGGGTTATTTATTACCGTTTTTCCTTTTGCTACCGCATCCAAAATAATGGCGCGTAAGGTAAGCGATTTATCCCCGGTAGCACAAAAACAGCCGTAAAGATTTTGCTTACTGTCTACCTTTATCATAAGGCGTTATACCTTTTAATTATCTCGGTCATATTATCACAACCCAAACGCTCTGTTATTGCTTCAGATAAAGCAAGCGAAACAACGCATTTAAGTATTGGGCAAAGCGCAAAAACGGCGGTAATATCACTTCTTTGTTTAGCAGAAATCGCTTGCTCGCCAGTTGCTATATCTATTGTAGAAACGCCCTTTTTTGTTGTGGGAATAGCCTTTATTCCAACGGCAATTTTTATATAATCTCCGTTGGTCATTCCACCGTCTATTCCGCCTGATAAAGAAGTTGTTTTAAGTCCGTTTTCTCCCCTTTCAATTTTGCCGTGATAGGTTGTAGCTGGCAAGCTAAAATCAAATGAATTTTCGCCAAAAGATACACCTTTAACTGCTTGAATTTGCATTAAATGTTGGGCTATAAGCGCGTCAACTCGCTTTTCGCCAACAAAACTACCAAAACCGGGCTTTATAGGTGAAACGTAAATTTCAACCACACCGCCAAGGCTTTCGCCCTCCTTTTTAGCGTCTTCTATTTTATTTTTACAAGCATTTACAAACGCCCTATCTTGCGAAAATGCAGGCGCTTTATTTTTTAAATTTTGCTCAAAAGTATAGCTCTTTTCACTTCTTAAATCGCCAAGAGATTTAACACTTACCGCCACATTAATACCAAGCATAGAAAGCATAGAAAGAGCAACTGAGCCTAAAGCAACGTCTAAACAGGTATTTCTAGCAGA
Organism: Clostridia bacterium; assembly: GCA_017399665.1. Next base: position 10,487 of record JAFQBR010000196.1, read on the forward strand.
CGCGCCCTCTAACACGTTACGCGCATCTTGAAAGCCCCCGCGACAAACACCACCAAGATCAGCATGACCGGGGCGCAAAGCGGTTACTTGCATAGAAGAAGTATCGGCATCAAAGCAGTCCATGATTTTTTGGTATTCACTAACTGCATTGTTCTTTATAAGCATGCTTACGTTGTTACCCAATGTAAAGCCGTTTCTTATACCGGTAACACCGTCCACTTTGTCTTTTTCTGCCTTTTGTCTTTCACTTCTGCCAAGGGCGTTACTACGTTCTTTAAGCAAAGCGTTTATTTGATTTTTTTCAACCAAAATACCTGCCGGCACGTTACATAAAATACCGACCATATATTTCCCGTGCGATTCGCCCGCTTTTACAATATACATAGGTTACCCCCTTTTTATTTTCGCCTTTTTTAGTGCAAGTTTAATCTGTGGAATCACTTGCTTTGTATAGTTGTAGCCAAACTCGTAAAGCTCTGCCATTTTAGTAATTGAAGTTGAACTGTAATTAGATAAATCCGGGCAAAGCATATAATCGCTAAATTGCTCCCCTTTTTCCGCCCGATTACATTTTTGCACTCCGTGCCCCCTATAAGCACTATCTAGTGCCCCTAATATTTGCTCGTTAGTTGGAGTTTCAGCGCCTAAATTGATGCCTATAACAAAATCCGCGCCAAGCTCTTTTGCTAAATCCGCCGGCACACTATTTAAATACGCACCGTCAATTAATACCCTTCCGTCAATTTGAACACCTTTAAAAAATGGTGGAATTGCAGAAGATGCGCACATTACTTTAGACAGCTTGCCTGAAGTTAAGTTTACCTGCTCCCCTTCAAAAACATCAACGGCAACAGCACCAAAGGGAATTGATAAATCTTCAATATTCGCTCCCCCCATAACGCGGTCTAAGGTTTTTTCAACCGTCATACCGGAAAGCTTCATGATAATAAGCGAAGCAACGTTTGTTAAGTCAAGCTGACGTAAATATTCCAAAATAGATGCGGAAGAAAAGCCTGCCGAATACATACCGCCAACAATCGAGCCTATTGAACATCCGCTTACCACGTCAAAGGTAATACCCTCTTCTTCAAAAGCATGCAACGCGCCAACGTGAAAGAGCCCCTTTGCACCCCCACTACCAAGCGCAAGCCCAAGTTTTTTATTTTTTTTGCCAAACAGTTTAGTAAAAAATCTCTTTATTGAATTAAAATTCATACAAAAAAAGCAACAAATCCCTAAATTATATATCAATTTTTTAATTTAGAGCATAATACAGCATTATAATTACCTATTATTTTAACACAAACAAGCAATTCCGTCAAGAATATAGAACAATTATCGCCATTTAATAAAAAAATCAACTAAAAGTTTTATCTTATAAGATAAAAAATTTTTTATAACGCTAAAAGCTAAAAGAGATAGCATTCTTAAAAAATAAGCTAATAAAATAATAAAAGTGCCGATATAAGTCGATTATCGGCACTTTTAATTTTGTTTTTTACTTAATCTAAATATATAAACTGAACTCCGCTAGGAAATGCGTTGGGCTGAACGTCGCACTTTCTAGAAAGATAAACGTATTTTAACTTTTTACACTCACTAAACGCACCAAGCTCTATTAGCCTTACAGACTTTGGAAGATAAATATCTGTAATTGAAACCCTAGAAAAAGTAGCTATTCTTATTTCCTTAATCTTTGTTTTAGAAATATCTATTACAGTAAGATTTTTACAGCCCGAAAATGCACCAACAGCAATTTCTTTTACAGTTGAAGGCAATTTTATCTTTTTTGCAGTTACCGGCTTAGGAAAGCAAAATGCTGCGCCAAAAATCTTCGTAACACCTTCCGGCACGATAATTTCATCCGCTTGCTTTAGTGGATACATAAGAATTTTTTCTTCACCTTCTTCTTTTATATTAAAATCACTTAAAGAAGAAATAACCTCTAGTTGAGATGATGAAGCTTGATCATTTTGTTCTGTCTTTTTTGGTAAAGAGTGCTTTTTTGTAGTCCTTTTTGTTACATTTTGCGTGGCTGTTTTTACTGCTGAAACAGGCTTTAACGGTGTTATAGGGGCACTTTTTTGAGTTGAATGTTTTTCTACTTGCTGTTTTGTAGCAACGCGGTTAACCTCATTTTTAACCTGAGGGATAGAAGAAAAATCATACTTCGGCATATTGCTAAAAGTAGAAAAATAATCGTTAAAGTTTTTTGTTTCAATTTCTTTTAAACTACCGTTATATTTTGTAATATTGAAGGTAGACCTTGAAATTCTAAATGCTTCGCCTACGCGAAAGTCCTTTTCGTAACGGCAAATCCAAATACTATCTTCAGATATTTCAAAAAAAGTGCCTTCTTTTTTCTTTTTGTTAAAATTTCCCAGCTCAATAACGCCTTTTGATAAAAGTGAACGAACGCCAATACCAGTGCACGCCGCCTCGTAAAATTCGCCCAGATACTCGTCGCCGTTTGCATAGCGGTAACAACCGATACCCGTACGCTTTTTATCTTTAAATTCAGAAATGCAAAAATCCCCTTTTGCCCAGCGAATATAGCCGTAACAGCTTTTGTTAACTGCATCATCCGTTATGCCTTGGCGCGCAATGCGATATTCGCTGTCACCATTAGTATATATTGAATTTCTGTAATAATAGGGTTGCATTTTTAAATGAGTGGCATAAAATTTAAGCTCGCTTGCGCTAAACAATGCTTTCGGCTGTTTGCTTTTATCAAATTCATCCCTTTTATCAAACCACATATAGCCGTTTGAGCAAACTATTGTTTCGCCTGTAAAATTACCACACTCAAAATTACCTATTATAAACTCGCTTGGGCTTTTTATTAAAAGTACAGGGCCGTTATCTACGTCGTTGACTTTTAACGACAGCTGCAAAGTGCCGTCGCCAAATACCATACAAGGCCCGTTTGCTTTTCCATAAAAATAATGTGTTAAAACACAAAGCCCGGTTCGGCTTCTTATCATCGTAAGCCCGTTTAAGCCTTCGTTTGTATAATCTTCGGTAACCAAAACCCCTTCTTCAAAGCGACTACCGACTACTGCACAACCGCAAGGATTATCAAAATAGTCTATTTCGCCCAAAACCTCAGCCCCAAGACTATTTTTCATCATTGTATCTTTAAAATACGCCATATAAATCTCCAACAAAAGGCATTTATTCTAATTAAATTATAACACCCTTTGCAAGTTATTGCAACAGTTTTTATATTTTCCGTTTGCCTTTTAAAAAAATACAAAAGCAGCGCAATTTTTCAGCGCTGCCTAAAATCTATATTTATTCAGTTTTAATAATTAATTTTTTTAACTTCAAAGTATGCTTTGGGGTGTTTGCAAACGGGACAAACGTCGGGAGCTTCCGTAGCCTCTACTGTATGACCACAGTTTCTGCATTCCCATACGGTCTTTTCTCCTTTAACAAAAACCGTGCCTTCTTTGACGTTGGCAAGCAATGCACGATATCTTTCTTCGTGCGCTTTTTCGATGGCAGCAACACCACGGAATTGTTGAGCTAAAGCAACAAAACCTTCTGCCTCTGCATCCCTAGCCATTCTTTCGTACATATCTGTCCACTCTTCGTGTTCACCCATGGCTGCTGAGAGCAAATTTTCTTCCGTAGTTCCGATTTGACCCAACGCTTTAAACCATAATTTAGCGTGTTCCTTTTCATTATCGGCAGTCTTTAAAAAAAGTTCGGCAATTTGTTCATATCCAGCCTTTTTTGCTGCGGATGCAAAATAAGTGTATTTATTTCTTGCTTGCGATTCTCCGGCAAATGCTTCCCAAAGATTCTTCTCTGTTTTTGTTCCTTTAAAGGGATGATCTTGGCCCATCGGTGGATACCTCCTACTAAAATTACCTTTCTTTATGGATTTTAAGGTAAAGTTGCTAATAAAGCACCTTCTTTACGATACTTTACCGTTACAGAAAAACCTTCTTTACGATTTCCCTGCCTCGCCTACATAATAACACAGGTTTTTTACTTTGTCAATACCTTTTTGAAAATTTTTTTAAGTTTTTTTTGACTTTTTTCCTCGCAACTATAAAAAAATACGCCAACAAAAACGAGTTGGCGCATTTTTAAAATAGATATCTATTTTTATCTTAGGCAATGTCACAAACAATGGTAGATTTTTTTTAAGAAATAAAATTACTTTAGATAAAAACTAAAAGAAGTTTTAGATGCGAGTAAGAGGCGGCATTTGTAAATTTTTGCAAGGGGGCGTACTTGCCGTACGTTGGAATTGTAAAAATTTGCAAATAACAAACTATTACGAAGTATATAAAACTTCTTTTATCA
>JAFQBR010000197.1 GCA_017399665.1 Clostridia bacterium
CAGTTTTCAAGGGCAGTCATATTATTAAAAAGGTTAAACTGCTGAAAAACCATGCAAACAGTAGCTCTGTAAGAACAAATATCAAAGCCTTTATTGGTAATATTTTCGCCTTTATACAAAATTTCACCGCCACTTGGCTCTTCTAGTAGGTTAATACATCTAAGCATAGTGCTTTTGCCAGAGCCTGAAGAGCCTATAACGCTTACAACCTCACCTTTTTTAACGGAAAGGTTGATGTCTCGTAAAACCTCGTGATCGCCAAAGCTTTTTTGTAAATTAATAAGTTCAATAATCCTTTCCATTAGCCCTCACTCCTTACTTTTATTTCTGCGTCAGGGTTAGATTGTGAACCGCAAATTACGTAATTATCGTTACCTGCAAGCTTTCTTTCGATTAATCTTAAAATACGTGTTACAGTAAAGGTTAAAATAAAGTAAATAACTGCACAAATTAGATAAGCGGGAACGAATTTTGCATAAGCTCCACCAGCTTGTTTAGACATAAACATAAGCTCTGTTATTGCAATTACGCTTAAAACCGAGCTATCTTTGATGTTAACGACAAATTCGTTGCCGATAGATGGCATAATGTTTTTAATTGCCTGTGGTAAAATAACGTGGAACATTGTTTGCCAATGGTTCATACCAAGTGAATGCGCGCCCTCAAACTGGCCTTTGTCGATAGACATAATACCGCCACGTACGATTTCCGCCATATACGCGCCTGTGTTAAATGAAATAATGATAATAGCAGAAACTAAAGCAGGTACTTTTAGCGCAACGAATAATCCGTAGTGAAGTATAAGCGACTGCACAAGCATTGGTGTTCCGCGAATAATTTCAACGTAAGCAGAAAGTATAAAATCAACCGCCATTTTTAGCGCGTACTTTGCTTTAGAATGTTCTTTTTTTACAGGAATTGTTCTAAGTATACCAACTAAAAGACCTATAATAAAGCCTATTAGCGTACCGCTGAGCGCCATAATTAGGGTGTTGCCCGTTCCCTTTAAGAAATCCTTCCAGTATTCTGAAAAGAGTCTTACAATCCAATCAAAAGTATTCATGAAAAAATGTCCTAAACGGTATTATTCAGCAGAGGGTTGGCGAGCAATAGCTTCATCCATTAGTTGTTGTTTTTGCGCGCTTGATAGTGTTGCTAAAGCTTGGTTAACCTTTTCTGTAAGTGAACTGCCTTTGCGAAGACCTACTGAAATAGAAGAATCGGCAGGATCACAAACAAAGCCTTGACCTTCAGCAAATTCAACGAATGTAAATTCGGGGTTTGCGCTAACTGCAGAGACAGCACCAGGACGTTCGCAAACGTAGCCGTCGATAGCGCCACTTCTTAGTGATTCAATTAAAGCAGAGAAGTCTGCAAGAGCTGTTTGTTTATTAACGCCGTTTATTTGGCTGATAACGTCGTAGTGGAAGGTGTTAAGTTGACCTGTAATCTTTGCGCCAGAAAAATCTTGAATGCTTGTAGCGTTTTCGTAAGCGCCGTTCTTTTTAACAACCATAACTAAGTGAGAATCAAAATAGGTATCAGAGAAGTCAATAGAAAGCTTTCTCTTTTCGGTGGGGCTCATACCAGCAATAATCATATCAATTTCGCCTGCTTCTAAAGCGGGAATAAGTCCGTCCCATTCAATAGCCTTAATTTCAAGTGTAACGTTTAGGCTTTGAGCGATAATTTTTGCAATTTGTACGTCGTAGCCGTCTGCGTAAGAGCCGTTAGATACCTTTGCGGTGAAGTCGTTTGCTGTTGGAACAGCCCAGTTGTAAGGTGCGTAAGCGCATTCCATACCAACGCGTAAAACGCCCTTTGTTTGAACGTTTTCAAGGTCTTTTTCGCCGGGAGCTTTACTGCAACCGAAAGAGAAAAGAAGTGAACATGCAAGTAGCACTGTTAACATGAGTGAGAGTAGTTTTTTCATTGTTTAATCTCCTTAAAGTGTGATTTTGTGGCTGTAAAAGCCGTAGTAAAAGAAAAACGGTCGAAGCAAAGTGCAACGACCGTATTACGCGCTAAAGGGCAGTAACAAAAATCGAACGAAAGCACTCCACAAAAAACTTGTGACAGTTGCAAAGATATTTTCCTTGCACCCAACTTTTAACCGCTCAAACAGTTAATCGTTTCGGCAACCGCGCCTTTCTGCTTTAAGTCTTAAACGTTTGAGCGTCTACTTAAAGTTACTTTTCGCTAATAGTTGCGCCTCTAATCATTCTATGATTCGACAATATTTTTTTTACTTTGCATATATTACCATACTTTATGACTGCTGTCAAACAAAAATACACCAATTTTAAAAATTAGTTTAGCTTTTTAATTGATTATTTACGTGTGCCGTTGTATTTTTTAGTTTAAAAGGGTGTTTTGTATTTTTTTCGACTTATTATATAATATTTTGCAATTTTGTTAACAATTAGATTGACAACGTGGGTTTGCAAGAGTATAATACTAATTGCTACTGAATTGGTAGCAATTAAATTGGTGATAAAATGAAGATATCCTCAAAAGCGCATTATGGCTTGCAAGCGGTTTTTTTACTTGCTAAAAAGCAAGGCGTATTATCGGCTAAAGAACTTGAAAAAGAAATAGGCGTTTCCGGTAAATATTTAGAGCGCATTATGCGTACGCTTTCAAATGCGGAAATTGTTAGTGCAAACAGGGGTGTTCAAGGTGGTTATTACTTGACAAAAACACCGGAAAACACAACTGCTGGCGAGGTTGTTCGCGCCTTAGAGGACGAGCTTGAAATTATTGGTTGTGTAAACAGCTCTTGCAATAAATGCGGAACAAGCTTTGTGTGGAAAAAGCTTTACGTTGGAATAAACGCCATATTAGATGGTATTACGCTTGCAGATATGGTTAAGGAAGACGAAATTTTAAACGCCTTTACCGTAGAATGCGCCTCTTGTAAGGATAGTAATTGTTCTGCTTGCTTAAGCGCGCAAACCTCTTGCAGTAATTGCTCAGAACGTAATTAGGTAATCAAAAACGGCATACGTTTGCCAAAAAAACGACCAAAAACATTAAAAAACATACCATTAGGTGAAATATATGCAAAAAGAAATTTATCTTGACCACGCTGCTACAACAGCGGTTGACCCTAGAGTAGTAGAAAAAATGCTACCTTATTTTTCAGGGGTTTTCGGTAATGCTAACAGTCAGCACTTTTACGGAAGAAATGCCCAAAAAGCTTTAGACGAAGCAAGAGATACTATTGCTTCACTAATCAACGCGCACCCATCTGAAATTTATTTTACTTCCGGCGGAACGGAAGCAGACAACTGGGCAATGAAGGGTATCGCTAGGGCTAACCAGTCAAAAGGTCAGCACATAATTACTTCGGTTATTGAACATCCTGCCGTACTTGGCGCTTGCAAGGATCTTGAAAGTGTTGGCTTTGAGGTAAGCTATATTGGCGTTAATAAAGAAGGGGTTATTGATTTAGAAGCTTTAAAAAGTGCAATTAGGGAAGACACTATTTTAATATCTTGCATGTATGCAAATAACGAAATAGGAACAATTCAACCTGTTGAAGAAATTGTAAAGATAGCCAAGGAAAGGAAAATAGCCTTTTTTACAGACGCAGTTCAGGCAATGCCTGTAATTGATATAGACGTTAAAAAAATAGGCATGGATGCAATGGCTTTCTCCGCGCATAAGTTTAACGGGCCAAAGGGAATTGGCGTGCTTTACGTTAGAAACGGACTTAAAATAAAGAGTATGGTTTCTGGCGGTCATCAAGAAAGAACAAAACGCGGTGGCACAAGTAACGTAGCTTTAGCCGTTGGTCTTGCAGAAGCTTTAAGACTTAACCGTCTTACTTTAGCTGATGACGTTAAAAGGGTAAAAGAACTTCGCGATTATTTTGTAAGCAGGGTAGAAGAGGAAATTCCCTTTGCTTACTATAACGGACATAGGGAAAATAGAGTTCCTTCAAATGCGGATTTTTCTTTTGAATTTATTGAAGGGGAATCAATTTTATTCTCACTAGATTTAGAAGGTATTGCTGTTTCTTCGGGTTCAGCCTGTTCTTCAGGTTCACTTGATCCTTCGCACGTATTGTTGGCAATCGGTGTAGAAGAAGCGGTTGCGCATGGCTCTATAAGATTTTCTTTTGGTAAAGAAAACACCAAAGAAGAGGTTGATTACGTTGTAGAAAAACTTAAAGAAATTATTCAGCGCTTAAGATTAATGTCCCCTTTATTCAACCCAAACAGTACAATAAAAATGGTATAAAAGTGGGCGTATAGGTCGATTATCGAATATTTTTACTAATTTTAATAAAGAATACGGAGAGTAAATATGTATAACGAAAAAGTAATGGAAGCCTTTAAAAATCCTAAAAACGTTGGCGAAGTAGAAAATTATAACGGTATTGGTACTGTTGGTAATGCCTCTTGCGGTGACATAATGCAAATTACTATCAGGGTAGAAAATAACGTTATAGTAGATGCAAAATTTAAAACCTTTGGCTGTGCTGCCGCTGTTGCAACAAGTTCAACAGCAACAGATATGATTATTGGTATGACTATTGAAGAAGCATTAACCGTTACAAACAAAAAGGTTGTTGAAACACTTGAAGGTCTTCCCCCACAAAAAATTCACTGTTCAGTTCTTGCAGAAGAGGCAATCAAGCTTGCAATAGAAGATTACAAGTCAAAACAAGCCTAAAATATAAAGTTGCTTTATGCACTAAAAAGTGATAAAGACTAGTTTTAATAATACCTCGCTAAAGTGCCGTTAATCGACCTATAGCGGGGCTTTTTATTGTAAAAAAACAAATTTATTCAAATAAAGGGTGCAAAATTATAAAAAATATTGATGGGTGGTTAAGCTATAAAAAGTTGACAAGTTAAAACAATTTTTTGCTTGTTGCGTTTTTATAATTTCATGAGCGTTTGTGCAAAAAGAAGAGAAAAACTATCATTATTTGAGCGTATCAATCATATTTTTCTTTTTGTATTGACAATTTCGCTCAAATAGATTATAACTTTTGCGGTTAAAAATATATTATATATATTTTAGCTTCTAATTTGTTTAAAAAATTTATTTTATAGGAGAAATAAAATGGCTAACAGATTTGTTCTTAACGAAACTAGCTATCACGGCAAAGGCGCGATAAAAGAAATCGCAACTGAAATTAAAGCAAGAGGCTTTAAAAAAGCTTTTGTATGCTCAGACCCAGATCTTATTAAGTTTGGCGTTACAAAAAAGGTTACCGATATTTTAGACGGGGCTTCTATTGCTTATGAAATTTACAGCGATATTAAACCTAACCCCACAATCGAAAACGTACAAACGGGTGTTGCTGCGTATAAGGCAAGCGGGGCAGATTGTATAGTTGCTATCGGCGGTGGCTCTTCAATGGATACGGCAAAAGCTATTGGTATTATTATCACCAACCCTGATTTTGCAGACGTTCGCTCACTTGAAGGCGTTGCTCCTACTACGAACAAATGCGTTCCCATAATTGCCGTTCCCACAACGGCAGGTACAGCTGCAGAAGTTACCATTAACTACGTAATTACCGACGCTCAAAATAATCGAAAAATGGTTTGCGTTGACGTACACGATATCCCTGTTGTTGCAGTCGTTGACCCTGATATGATGGCTACAATGCCCAAGGGATTAACTGCGGCTACCGGTATGGATGCTTTAACCCACGCTATTGAAGGTTATATTACAAAAGGCGCTTGGGAACTTAGCGATATGTTCCATATTAAAGCTATTGAAATTATTGCAAGAAGCTTACGCGGAGCTGTTGCCAACACGGATGACGGCAGAGAGGGTATGGCTTTAGGTCAATACGTTGCAGGTATGGGCTTTAGTAACGTTGGGCTTGGTATAGTTCACTCTATGGCTCACCCCCTTGGTGCGCTTTACGATACCCCACACGGCGTTGCAAACGCAATTATTCTTCCTACGGTTATGGAATACAATGCTCCTGCAACCGGCGAAAAATATAGAGATATAGCAAAGGCTATGGGCGTTAAAGGTGTTGATGCAATGAGTATTGATGACGCTAGAAAGGCAGCCATTGATGCAGTTAAACAGCTTTCTATAGACGTTGGTATTCCCGCAGATTTAAAAGATATTGTTAAAAAAGAAGACCTTGATTTCCTTTCTCAGTCTGCTTTTGACGATGCTTGCCGTCCCGGCAATCCCAGAGAAACAAGCGTTGCAGAAATTAAAGAATTATATTTAAAACTCTTATAAAAAGCAGTTAGGGTAAAAAAATCCCACCGATAATGGGTGATGTTCTTAGCGGAGATTTGATAATACCGCTAAGTGCGAGCATCGCATTTGTCCGGTCAAATACTTTATGGGCTAAGCCCAAATCCTTATTATGAGCGAAGCAAATAACAAGGTTCTGCGTAGCAGGTTCTTATAACGACAAAAAGAGATAACAAATCGGTTTGTTGCCGAAATGTTATCTCTTTTTTTGTAGGTTTAATGAAATCGTTGCACGGCAACGATGAAATCTTCACTTCGTTCAGAAGAAATCCAAGACATGCCTTGGATGAAATCAAATCCGTTCAAATGCAACCCTGCAAAGCAGGATTTCATTGCGAAAGCGATTTCATCCACCATAGGCGGATTTCACCCGTCGAAGACGGATTTGACTGCGTGATACTCCATCAAGAGTATCACGCAAATTCGGTGGGATTTTTGTTTAATGATATTGAAAACAAAAAAAATATATGATATAATTAATTAAAAAACAGTAAAACACAGGGGGCTTCTGATGTTTAACAGTAGATATATAAGAAAAAAAGTAAATAAGATTACGTATTTATTGTTGCTTTGTATATTTGCAAGCAATTTGGTTTTGGTTACTGCTTGTAGTCAATCTTCTACGCCGAGCTATGAATACCAAGAGGTTATTGAATTACAATATGACGACAGGTATAAGCTTTTGGGTAGGCAAATAGAAGTGCTTGACAGTGGCAAGCCTGTTTCGTATAAAGTTGGCTACGGGGTAAAAGATGAAGTTAAAGATGATGCAGTTATAACCGTTACGGAAAAGCAAATTGTTGCAAGCGGTATTGGCGAGGCATACGTTAAACTTAACGGCGTTACCCACAAAATAGTAGTAAACCCAGCTCCAATTTCGCTTATACTTTTAGCTGGACAAAGTAATATGCGCGGTAGTGAGGGGGATGCGTCGCAGTCAATTATTTGTGAAAGCGGAAAGGTATATTCAACTTATGCCGAGCCACACGAAATGACCGTCGATAACGCAACCGATTATGCAGTAAGCGCGCTTTCGGGCGAGGGGGCGTTGATAAACGTCAACGGAACGACGCAAGGTATAAGCAAGCACCCAATAATTGCTCTTACTGAAGAGGGTAACGGAAAAATTGGACCAGATAGCGGTATAGGTTATGAATGGTATAACTTAACAGGCGAAAAGGTTTGGCTTATAAACGCTGCGCACGGTGGTAGCTCTATAAAGACGTGGAAACGTGGAGGAGATAACTTTGAAGAAGCGCGCTTGATGTTTAGCGCTTGCCAAGAAACGTTAAGGAAAGAAATCGCCGCAGGGCACTATATTTTGTCATACGTAGGCTATTTTTGGTGTCAAGGAGAAGCAGAAGCAACCCGAACTGCTGAATACTACGTTACTGAATTTCTTTCCATGCACGAGTATTTAAAAAAGGATTTTGCCTTTGATCACGACAGTAATAAAAATACGGAAGATAGAACTTTTGAATTTGCAGGTATTATTCCTGTGCGTTCGGGATCGGGTAATAATCCGTCGTATAGACAAGGGGAATACATTGATTTTACCGAAGCAAAATATTTTGAAAGCTTTAAGGACTTATGTTTTACAGGTCCACGCGTTGCGCAGTATTGGATGGGTAGTAACCCAGAACTTAGTGATATTCACGTCGTGTGTAATATTGGTGAAAGCTGGGTAACTATGCCAGATGGAACTGATGGGGTTTGCGCTTATTTTGAATCGCGATACAGAAACGGTAGGGTAAATTATAAAACTCAAGCGCCACAATATATCGACTGGTATACACCCTTAACGCCTGCAGACGTGCATGATAGCATTCATTATAATCAAATTGGCTATAATGAAATAGGAATGGAAAGCGCAAGAAATATGTTGTATATATTAGAAAAGGTAACTCCGCCAGATATTGAAATTAGCGTCAAGTTTTTGGCTTGGGACGGATATACCGAAGTCACACAAATAGACGCATGCCCAATTCCTGGAAGTAACACCTTGGTAGTGCCTATGGTTTATCCCGTTTGGAAATCAAAGCAATTAGCATTTAATTTAACCGACGGACTGAGTTATAAGTATTATGATTTAATTGCTAAAAACACAAAAACACAAGGTGTTCTTACGGCAAGTGTTAACAATTCATTTGTTATTGTAAATGCAAACTAAAAAGAAAAAACAACCGCTCTAACAAATAGAGCGGTTGTTTTATTTTTTAATTCAAAAGTGCCGTTAATCGACCTATACCCATTGTTTTTATATTTTTTACGCTTTAAAATTATGGATAAAGAGCTAACACAATTGCTTGGTTGTGGTCGCCAAATTTTTTGCCAAAAATGTTTATTCCACCGCGGTGGGTTGCATCTTTATCTACGCCAAAGCTTATCTTGATGTATGGCACGGAGGCTATATCAAAATCGTTAATAGTTTTTTTGCTTACCAACGTATTGTTTAAGTAAGTTCCGTTAGAATCGATAGTAACCTTGTAAAGTAACCCGTACTGAGTGCTTTGTACAGACCATTCTTTTGGGGAATACTTGCCTCGTCTTCCGCCGAAATCTCCAGGGGAAGTAAAGGTTAAAATATTGGTGTCATTTATCTTAACGGTTATATCGGAAGGCCAGTCCGATCTGTAATAAATGATTTCGGAGCAACACTCGAATGAAAGCTCTAGTTTAGAAATTGACTTTCTGTAAAGGTGATTTGTAAAATTGTAACTTATATATCCGTTATCAAACCAAACGAGTTCCGCTTTAAATCTATCCGTAGTGAACATTTCGTTTGGTTTGTCTGTTGCTGTCATTTGGCTTATTCCGTTTTGTTCATCAACAAGATATAGTCCGCAAGGCGGTTGTACGTTCACTTCGGTAAAATGACCAACGGGCATTTCTATAGTGTATGGCTCTGTTGTTGCGGTTGCCGGGGGGTTAAAGAATGTAAAGGAGAGCTTAACTAAATGTTTCATACACATTTTAACGTGGCGTTTTTTGCCTTGTTGTGTAGAAACGAAAATAATCCCTGAGTCTTCTAATATGGCAATATGATTGCTGGCTGTTGAAAATGGAATATCAAGTGTGCGTGCAATTTCGTAAATATTCATTGGTCGTCCCGCTAAAAGGCGCAAAATTTTGATGCGTTCTTCAGAGGCTAGCGCTCTTGCTAACTTGCACATTGTCTTTTCGTCTTGCTCGCTGTTTATAGAGAATGAAAGCTCTCTAGTTTCATTTAATACTTCGCTCATAAGGTCACCTCTCGAAACGAATTATAACATAATTTTAAGGGCTTGTAAAATGAAATAACCAATTTTTGGGAATATTAAACAAAAATGAGCAAAAAACACAAAAAAACCAAATTAGTGATTTGTTAAAAAATAACAAAGTATTGACAAAAAACACTATTCTTAACCTAAAACAACAATCTAAAAGTGTGTAAAAATGGAAAAAATAGATATAACAAACTTCTTGTAGTTTAAAAAAACAAAAACACAAATTTCTTGAAATAAAAAACAATTGTCTTGTTTTATTTTATTGTGGTATACTATACTTGGCTCAAAGTCTAGGTATTTTTTAATAAAAAAATAAAAAACCGTTAATTGGTAAAAAATTCTATACTTTTGCTGTGCTATGTTAAGCGTGATGAAAAAAACCAATCAAGTGAATATTTTACCGCTTTAACACGCTATTTTATGGCATAAAAAAAGCAGTAGCAAAAATTGCTTACTGCTAAAAAAAAGTATACTTTTTTTAACTTTGACCGATTTGTTTTGATTTTTGCTAATTACTTGCAAAAACACGGATTTTGTAATTATAGGAGGAAAAACATGAACAGTAGAATTCGCAGATTTCTAATTGTTGGATTATGTGCGCTCACCTTGGCTTTTTCAAGCGCTGCAATAGCAACCCTGTCTGACAACAGAGTTGACGCAGAAACGCAGCGCGTATGGAGTGACGTTTCATTATCAGACAGTTACGTTCAAGGCGAAGAAATCGTTATTCCTGAAAGAACGCTTACTTATGCAGGGGAGACGGTTAAGGCAAGCGTAACAGTTACTTTTCCAGATGGAATGACTACTTCAAGCACTGCCGTTAAGTTAAGCATAGCAGGTAAGTATACCGTTGATTATACGGCGATTATTGGTGGACGTGTTTACAAACAGACTGAAACTTTTGTTGCTAAATACAAAACGGTTAGTTATTCGTCAGATGCTACTTCAGTTAATTATGGAACACACACGTTAGCACCTGATTATCCTGGACTTATGGTTCGTATTCCGGACGGCGATAAACTAGTGTTTAACGAGATTTTAGATGTTAGTTCTGCTAAGATTTCAGACGTTTTATTTGAAGCTTTCGTTACAGCTGATAATCCCGGAACGATTGATTTCAATCAGCTTTGGGTACAGCTTACGGATATAGAAAACCCAAACCTTTATTTTAGAGTTCGTTTTATCCACACACAAAGCTCTACAGGTGGTCCTTATACTTACGTTTTAGCTGGTGCAAACGACCAACCTATGACGGGTTTAGAGGGTTCTAAACTTCACGTTAGCGATATTTGGGGTGCTGTTTGCAGACACAGTTTCCAAAGTTATTACAACGAAGCGAACACAGAGGTTGGCAAAACACGCCTTGACGTTCGTTTTGATGCTGAAACAAAAGCTGTTTATTGTGGTAATACTTTTATCATTGACCTAGATAGCACTCAGTATTTTGATACGCCTTGGTCTGGTTTTTCTTCAGAAAAAGTTCGCGTAAGTGCTTGGGCAGAGGCTTATTCTTCTTCAAGTGCAAACTTTGTTATCACTAAGGTTGGCAATATAGACGTTTCTAAAGCAACCATTGAAGAAAACGAAGCTCCTGAGCTTACTATTAATACTGAATATACCGCCGATACAATGCCTAAGGCAGAAGTTGGCAAGGCTTATGCCGTTCCTTCAGCTACAGCATTTGATATTTACAGCGGTGAATGTAAGGTAACTACCGAGGTTTACTACAATTACACAGGTCAAGCTTCACTAGTTACTTTAAAAGAGGGTAAATTTACACCGAATTACTTAGGCAAGTACGCAATTATTTATAAGGCGTACGATTATATGGGAAATGAAGCAAGCAAGGTTCTTTGGGTTGACGCAATAGCTGACGTTAATCTACCTACCGTTGAATTAAAGGGCAGCTTACCTTCTAGCATCAACGCAGGCTCAAAAATCACTCTTCCTGAATACGAGGTTATTGGTGGTAGTGGTAACAGCAGCGTTCAAATTTTTGTTAACGACGGTAAAACGGAAACAGAAATAACAAATGGTGAATACCTATTCAATGCAGTTGGAAAGCATACCTTTAAGTGGGTGGCAACCGACCATATCGGACAAACCTCTGAGCTTGTAGTTGAGGTTAATGCAAATAAGGGTACTGCTCCCGTTTTTGTTGATAGACCAATATTCCCCAAATATTACATTGCAAGCACGCCCTACGTTGCACCTAAATTATATGCTAACGACTATACAAGCGGTGCTTTAGTAAGAAGACTGGCTAGCCTAACTGTAACGGACGTTAACGGAACTAAGGCGCTTGCTAACGGAGAAATATTTACTCCTGAAGTAGCTAATAACTTTGATGTAATTACGCTTACCTATAAGGTTGATGAAGTAACTTACGAGGTTAAAATTCCTGCCGTAAAAGCAAGGGATGTAAACGGTGTATATATTGCAAATTATTTTGATTTATCGGGCGTTACTTTAGCACTTGGTTCTTCAAACGGTACAGTTACAGCAACCCAGAGCAACGGTTCTTGGATTTTTGCAAACAGTTTACTTGCAGAGGGTTTAGAAATTGTTTTAGACGCTGATGCAACGAATAGTAAATTTGATGCGATTAAGGCAGTATTTACAGACTCTGAAAATTCAGCGCAGGCTGTAGAAGTTATATTAAAAAATACAGGCAAGACCACTGACGTTCAAATTGGCGAAAGCGTTTTTGTGGATGAAGGTTCAGGTTTTGCAAGTACGGCTAAATCAAACCGTTTTAAAGTTATGTATTATCAAGGTGTGCTTACCGTAAACGGCTCTGGCTTAACGGTTAAGAGTTATGCAAACGGTCAAGCGTTTAACGGCTTTGATAGCGGAAAGGTTTACGTAACAGTTGAATTTGTAAACGCTGAAGTTGGCGCAAGCTATCAAATAGCAGAAGTTAACGGACAAAAGGTTACAACAACAACTCTTGACCGTGTTGCTCCTAAGATTACAATTCTTGGCGTAACCGGCGGTTCTTATAATATTAATGAAAGCGCAGTTCTTCCCGCAGCATTAGCAGGGGATACCTTAGATCCTAACGTTACCTTTACTCTTCGCGTTTTAACACCAAGCCTAGAGGTTGTAACGGCTACTGACGGAACAGTTCTAGATAACGTTGATCCCACTCGTGAATACGAAATTAAGTTCACCGAATACGGTGCTTACAAGGTTTCTTATCAAGCTAAGGACTCTTTTAGTGGCAGAACTACAAACCTTGTTTACAATATCGCAGTAGACGATACTCAAGGACCTGTTATTACCTTTGCATCTCCCATTAAAAGGACTGCAAAGGTGGGCGATACTTTAATCATTCCCGATTACACCTTAAGTGATAACGTAGATGAAGCTTCTGCGATTATTTCAATGAACAGCTGCTTAGTTCCCGGTGGCGAAATTGTTGAAATGAACGAAAGCAATGCAATTATAGCAACTAGAGCAGGCGTATATCAGCTTCGCGTATTTGCAATGGATACAGCGGGTAACATTACGTTATTCCGTGTTAACGTTGTAGTAACAGCATAAGGAGGAAGCAAAAATGAAATTACTAAAAAAATTAATTCCTGTAGTTTTAGCATGTATATTTATACTTTCCTCTTGCACAAAGCCCGGTGGAGGAGAAAACTCTGCTAGCAGTAACGGTGGTGGCGGTGGTAACACAAACGTTCCCACAACCTCTGTTCCTGAAACAGATGAAGAAATTGACGGCATTTGGAAGGATAACGAAGACGTTATTATTAACGCAGGTTCTTCAAATACTAATCCTTCAAACCCTCAAAAGCCTGAAGATGAGCACTTACAGTCTGGAACGTTACACAAGGTTAACGTTACCGAAAGCAACAAGCCCTTCGTTGTTAGAGGCAAAAGCGATTACAAAGTAATAATACCTGAAAATGCGGCAAACGAAATTCTTATTGCAGCAAACTATTTTACAAAATACGTTAAGCTTGCAACAGGCTGTCAGCTTGCAGTTGAAGATGGTGAGTCCTATACTTGGAACGAAAACGAAAAATGGATTATCTTTGGAAGAGATGATTTATTTGGTGCAGCTGGCTTAACAATGCCAGAAGATAACATTGGTATTTCAGGCTACTACATCAAGACGGTTGGCAACAGCGTATTTGTAGCAGTTAAAAACAATAACGGTTTTAAAAGAGCAGTTTTAAGCTTACTTAAACATACTGTTGGTTACGAAATGTATTGGGAAGATACCGTTGTTTTTGAAAAGAACGGAACAACCATTCCCGATATGGATATAATAGAAGCACCTGACTTTGCTTTTTATTACGAAAGCAATTCCTTAGCAGGCGACGGAAGATATGGTATGGGCTTTGATAACGGTATATTCATTCCCGCAAACGGCTCTACAATTCACAATACCTTTAAGGTTTTACCTAAGTCACAGTATCAATCTACTCACCCCAAGTGGTATTCTTCAAGCGATCAAGGTGTTACTTCTAACGAAACTCAAATTTGTTACACCGCTCACGGTGACGTAGCAGAGTTTAACGCAATGGCTCAAGAAGTTGCAAGAATTTTATTAGAAAGTGCGGCTCTTATGCCTAACCTCTCAACAATCACCTTTACTCAGGAAGATATTCCTTCTTGGTGCGGATGCGAAGCATGCCTTGCAATGCAAGCGCAGTACGGCGGATCAAACGCAGCATCAATGATTAAGTTAATTAACGCTATCGACGATATCGTTCAAGCAGAGCTTCAAAGACAGGCCGATGCTACAAACACACCTAAGCGCGAATTAAAGATTTTATTCTTTGCTTACCGCTTATCAGAACAACCCCCTGTAAAACAGGATTCAAACGGTAACTACGTTGCAATTGACGATACAGTAATATGTAATCCCAACGTTGGTGTTTATATTGCGCCTATTAGAGCTGACTATTCAGATTCTTTCTATACAGATATTAATGCATCTGCAAGAGAAAATATCCGCGGATGGGGCGCTATCTGTAAGAACTTATATATGTGGATTTACGATACGAACTTCGTTGCATATATGTTCCCCAATAACACTTGGGATGCAAAAATTGAAACGTATAGATTTTTAATTGAAAACAACGCTTATTACGTAATGAGCCAATCTCAATACGATAACAACGCAGTATCTCACTTCTCACGCTTTAAAGACTATATCGATGCAAAGGCGTCATTTGACGTAAACGTAAGCTTTAACGATCTAGCAAGCGACTTCTTTGCAAACTATTTTGGTCCAGCAGCTGCGCCTATGCGTCAGTTCTTTGATGGGGTTCAATCTTACATGGGATACCTTGAGGTAAAATATCCTGCTGTAATATACGGCGGATATAAGGAAAAGGTTGAACAAGCGTACCTATGGCCAAAGGGTGTTGTAGATAGCTGGTTAAGATTAGTAGATAAGGCGTATGCAAGCATTGAACATTTAAAAACAAGCGATCCTGAAAGATATGAAGTTTATAAAGAACATATCTTACTTGAAAGTATGTTCCCCAGATACGTTCTTCTTCAATTCCATCGTCCAAGCTTTAATAGTGAACAGTTTATTCAAGAGGCACTTCAGTTTAAGGCTGATTGCGCAGCACTTGGTATTTCAGAGGTTAACGAAGAACAGTCATTCACCGTTAGATGGGAAGACTGGGGTATTTAAGGCAGTAAAGTAATCACTTGCGCGCGAAACAATATTTATATTTAGCGCGCAAGAAAAAAGGATATTAAGGTACCCAATATTTTTGGATATTTTTGATATAAATAATATAAAGATAAGGAGAAAGAACAATGCGAAAAAGCAAAATAACTTTATTAGTTATGGCTATGATCATTTCGTTGACTGCATCAGCGGGATGTAAGGACGTTGATTTAGGTGGAAATTCTAGCAACAGCAGTAGTGATTCTTCAGTAATTACCCCTGTCGTAGGCAAAATTACACTTAACTACACAAGCGCAAAAGTTGACGTTTACGACACTTTACAGCTAGTTGCAACAGCAACCGACGTTGAAGGTGAAATCGAATGGACGTCATCCGATCCTCAAGTAGCAACGGTAGATTCAAACGGTTTAGTTAAAGCAATTAGCGAAGGCGTTGCGGATATTACCGCATCTATCGGCGAAATTTCTGCTACTTGTGCTATTACCACACAAATTAGTGCTGAAGCTCCCATAATGAGCCTTAGCGCAACAGACGTTTCGGTAAGAGCCGGTGATTCTTACGAGGTTACCGTTTCTACTACTTGGAAGGGTAAACCCGTAGAAAACGTAGAATATACTTGGTATCTTGAAGATGAGAACAAGGAAGAATCTGAAATTGCTTCAATTTCTGTTTCTGAAGACGGAGCTACGGCAACCTTTACAGGTCTTATCCACGGTACTGAAAAATACTGTGTAAGTGCAGTAGTAAACGGTGTTGCTCTTGTTGAAACAGTAGTGGTATCTTCAGTAGACAACTCTATTTACTTTGACGTAAGCAATATTTCTGCAAGCGTAGAAGGTTACGTTGCAAACGTAGCTTTAGTAGAAGTTGGTGAACACAAGGCAAGTCTTACACCTGACGTTAAAGTTTACTACCACAGCGTAGAACAAGAAGTAGCTTTAACTTGGACTAATAGTGATGCAAGCGTTGCAGAAATGGATGCAAGTGGTGCTATTATCGGTAAAAAGGCTGGCTCTACAGTATTCACAACAGAAGTTGAAATCGATGGCAAAACAGCTTCTTTAAGTATTACGATTAACGTATATGCTCCAGAGCTTAAATATCAAATCGAAAATAAACAAGAAATCAACCTTAACGGCGACGAAAACGTTGTTTTAGATTTAAGCGAAGTAGCTGAACAGGTTAAGGGTTCTTTAGTTGAAGTTAAGTATGGTGAAAAGGTATTTGCTTCTAAGGAATACAATGCAGGCGCATTAACCTTAGACGTTGCATCTATCGGCAACGCATACGGCGATACGGTTATTAAAGCAATCTTTAATAGATTAAACGGCGAAGTTGTAACAGCAGTTGAAGAAGTAGAAATTCCTGTTGCTACATACCGTTCTATTGCAACCGCAGAACAGCTTAACAAGCTTGCTGAATACGTTCAAATGGACGGAACGAACGCATACGGTGATTTCCGCTTAACAGCTGATATCGATATGGCTGGCAAGGCTATTGCCGGTGTTGGTACTTACGTTAACGGCGGTACAGGTTGGTATGCTTCACACATTTGGCACGGTACTTTTGACGGTCAAGGTCATAAGATTTACAACGCAGTTGAAACAGGCACTAACAGCGGTCTATTCTGTACTATTGGTGTAGGCGGTGTTGTTAAGAACGTGGCGTTTATCAATGCAACGTTAACCGGTCACTCAGGCTTTATTTCTACCACCACAGACGGCGGTACTATTGAAAGAGTATTCGTATTTGGTAGAATTTTAGCAGACGTTGGTAATGCAGGTATTCCAGAATCTTTAATCGTTTCTAAATTAGATTCAGGTACTGTTAAGGAATGTGTAGTTATAGTTGACGAAAGCTCTCTTGTTGACTATGGCGCAATGATAGCAGGTAGATTTAGTAACGGTAGCGTTATTGACTGTCTTGCAATCAACCTTTCAGATAAACCTTTATACGCAGTAGGTAGTACGGCAGCTAAAGGTATTGCAGGCGTTGGCGAATGTGGCGTGTTAGGCGTATTCGGTAAATCTTACCAAGGCTATGATGCATACCTTGCAGAAGCAGATTCTATTGAGGTTGACGATTGGGCAGCTGCATTAATAGCAGAAGTTCACGAAATTAACAATAGCGTAACCTTAGCTGTTGATGAAATCACAGTTGGTTCATCAGCTCAGCTTTCAGTTAAGAACGCAAGATTCGTTAAGAGCTATGCAGTTGAAGCTACTGGCGTAACTGTTGAAAATGGTTATATTAACGTAGCAGAAGACGCTGCTATTGCCGAAGGTATTGTTATTACGGTAACGTACATTAACGGCGAAACATCACAAGTTACTTTCAATATTATTAAACAAGCTATTGAAGTAACCGAAAAAGTTAACTTAGACGTAAGAAACGCAAGCACAAGCTTTGATTTAAATAATTACAGCGAAGCTCCCGGCACAGAACTCAAATGGGCTAAGTGCGGTTCTACATTACTTTCAGGCGTAACGCTAGAAGACGGTATCCTTTCTATCTCTAATAAGACTTTAGGTCAAGGTAAAGAGGACTGGGGTAACGTAAGCATTACAGTTAGAACAAATACAGAAACATTCATTATCCCCGTATTCGTATACGTATCAGTAGCAAGCGAAGCAGATCTTAACAATATGCTTAACTTTGCACACTCTGCAGGCGTAGACATTTACGGTAAAGGTCAAGATAAATACGCTTACTTCCTAATGACAGCTGACATTGATTTAGCTGGTAGCGGATTTACAGATGCTGGTGGAGCATATTGGGCAGGCTCATTAAGAGCATGGTCAGTTCGTTTGGCTGGTACTTTTGATGGTAACGGTCACGCAATTAAGAACTGGACTCTAAATGCAGGTGACAAAGGTCTATTTGCATCAATTGCGCCTAGCGGTGTTATTAAGAACGTTAAATTCCTTAACGTAGCAGTTGGCGGTAACACAGGTATTGTAGCAACCGAAGTAAACGTTGGCGGTAAGGTTCAAAACGTATTAGTAGAAGGTAAGATTATTAGAAGCGGTTCAGCAGCTAACCCTGTAGCATTACTTGTAGCAAAGAACGCAGGTACTGTTGAAAACTGTGTAGTAATCTGTACAGATACAGTTGATCCTGCTGGCGCAAGAGCAGGTATGCTAGTTGGTCGTTTCGCTGCTGGTGGTAGCGCAAACGGATTAGTTAACTCACTAGCAATCAACCTAAGCGGTAAGAAGATATTTGCTCACGGTACAGAAAACGTAGACGTTGCAGATTCAGTAGAACTTGCAAATACAACAAACAAAGTTTATACATCATACGCAGATTACGTAGCCGAAAAAGCATCTATCACTCAAGATGATTGGGCAGAAGCATACATTGCTGAATTATTTGCAGCAAACTGTGATTTAAGTGCAGATTCTGATGAATTACTTGAAGATTCAACACTTAAATTAAACGTAAATCTTGCATACGTAACAGAAATTAAGTTAGAAGGTATTGACGGAGCAGAAATTCCTGCAGGCGTATCTTTAGATGCATCAACAGGTATTGTTTCTGCTCAAGCAGGCGTTGTTAAAGGTTCATTCAAGGTTGTTGCAACCTTTATTAACGGTGCAACACAATCTTTAACACTTACAACGATGGCTAACCAAAACGTAACTTTAGCAGAGGTTAACCACGATGCAAGAAAGGGTAAAGTTTTAACGGTAGACCTTAGCGAATATGGTATTACAAAAGTTATTTCTATTACGGAAGGCGCAAGCTTTGCAGGTGGCGTTTTAACAATGCCGGTAGCAAGCGGAACAAGCGACTGGGGTAAAATGGAAATCAATTTTGTAACTGAAACAGCAAACGGTTACTTAACCTTAAAGATTCCCGCATTCGTATACGTTTCAGTAGGTAGCGTAGCAGATCTTAAAGATGGTATCAAATACAGCTACGCATCAGGTAAGTTAAGATATGCTTACTTCCTAATGACTGCAGACGTAGATTTAACAGGCGTAACTGACTTTACGTCAATGGCTCAGGCTAGCTGGTCAAGTGGTGATTGGACTATTAAGTTTGCAGGTACGTTTGACGGTGCAGGTCACGAAATCAAGAACTGGACAAACAACGGTTGGAACAGAGGTCTATTTACTTCTATGGTAAGTGGTTCAATCGTTCAAAACGTTAAGTTTACAAACGTTGCAATCGGTCAACCCACCGGTGTAGTTGCAATGCAAGCAGATAACGGTTCAATTATACGTAACGTATTAGTTGAAGGTAAAATTATTCAAGCAGGAACAAACGGAAACCCCGTAGCATTAATTGTTTCAAAGAACGG
Organism: Clostridia bacterium; assembly: GCA_017399665.1. Next base: position 19,478 of record JAFQBR010000197.1, read on the forward strand.
CGCAACAATTGAAAACTGTGTAGTAATTTGTACTTCTGCAGTTGATTTTGGCGATACACACGCAGGATTATTAGCCGGTAATAAGATTGGTGGTCTTGAAGCAAACGTAAGAAATAACGTAGCTATTAACTTAAGTGGAAAATCACTTTGTATGTATAACGGTGCTGTTGTTTCAGCAGGTAAAGAATTAGCTGGTGCATCAAATAAGCTATACACTTCATATGCTAAATACTTAGAAGAAAAAGATAGCATTACTCAAGATGATTGGGCGGCAGAATTTATTGCTAACTTAATTGCAGAACGCACTTCTTTAAGTGTTAGCGAAGCTGAATTACTTGAAGATTCATCACTTACTTTAGCAGTTAACCTTGGTTACGTAAGCGAACTTAAGTTAGAAGGCGTAAACGGCGGTGAAATTCCTGCGGGCGTATCTTTAGATGCATCAACAGGTGTTATCACAGCAGCTGCAGGCGTAGTTAAAGGCTCTTTCAACGTAGTAGTAACCTTTATTACAGGCGAAACACAAACCTTAACAATTACAACAATGGCTAACCAAAACGTAACGTTAGAAGAGGTTAACCACGACGTAAGAAACGCAGGCAAGACATTAACTGTTGACCTTAGCGAATACGGCATTACAGAAGTTACTTCTATTACAGAAGGCGCAAGCGTTGTAGACGGCATCTTAACAATGCCCGTTGCAAGTGGTAAAGCTGACTGGGGTAAGATGGAAATCAACGTAGTAGCTGTAACAACAAACGGTTACCTAACATTAAAAGTTCCCGCATTTGTATACGTTTCAGTAGCAAGCGCTTCAGATCTTAATAACATGATTAGCTTTGCTTACGCAACTGGCGCGGTTCTTAAGGATAACGTTCCTCAAGAAAAATACGGTTACTTCCTAATGACTGCAGATATTGACCTTGCAGGTGTTAACTTCGTAACAGCATTACCTTCTTCATGGGTGTCAGGCAAAGGTTGGTCATCTGCATTCGCAGGTACATTCGACGGTGCTGGTCATACAATCAGTAACTGGACTTTAAGCGGTGGCGACAGAGGTCTATTCATATACGTAATTAGTGGCGCAGTAGTTAAGAACTTCAAGGTTGTTAACGCTTCAGTAGGCGGAAACACAGGTTTAATTGCAACAGAAGCAATTAACGGATCAAGATTTGAAAACATCTCTGTAGAAGGTAAGATTACAGCCGGTGGCGCAGGTAATAACCCTGTATCATTAATGATCGCAAAGAACGGTTCAACAATTCAAAAATGTGTAGTAATTTGTTCTTCATCAGTAGACGTATCCGCTGCAAGAGCAGGTTTAATTGCTGGCCGTAAGGTTGGTGGTGTTGATACTAACGTTGGCAACAACTTAGTTATTAACTTAAGTAACCAAACAGCTCTTAAACTTTACGATGCTGGCGGTGCAGACGTAGCAACTTCAACAGAACTTGCAAGCGCAACAAATAAGAAATTCACATCTTATGCGGATTACCTTGCAGAAAAAGATAGCATCACTCAAGATGACTGGGCTGCAGAATATATTGCAAGCTTAATTGCATCACGTTGTGAATTAAGCGTAGATCAAACAAGATTATTAGAAGGCTCTACATTACAGCTTAACGTTAACCTTGGTTACGTTAAGAGCATGGCTCTTGCCGGCAAGGACGGCGCAGAAGTTCCCGCTGGCGTAACTTTAGATGCTGCAACCGGTATTTTAACTGGCGCAGAAACTTTAAGCGAAGGCGAATTTGACGTAGTAGTAACCTGTGTTACAGGCGAAACCAAGAGTGTAACTATTAGCACTATGCTTAACCAAAACGTAACGTTAGAACAACACAACCACGACGTAAGAAGTGCAGGCAAGACTTTAAGTATTGACCTTTCTTCTTACAACATTTTAAACGTAACTTCTATCACAGAAGGCGCAAGCTTTGCAGATGGCATCTTAACGATGCCTGTTGCAAGCGGTGCAAAAGACTGGGGTAAGATGGAAATCAACCTAGTTGGTGAAATTGCATACGGTTCAATTACCTTAAAGATTCCTGCATTTGTATACGTTTCAGTAGCAAGCGTAGCAGATCTTAAAGACGGTGCAAGCTACAGCTATGCAGACGGCAAGCTTAGATATGCTTACTTCTTAATGACTGCTGACGTAGATTTAGCAGGCGTAACTGACTTTACATCAATGCTTCAAGCAGGTTGGTCAAGTGGCTGGACAGTTCAATTTGCAGGCACGTTTGACGGTGCAGGTCACGAAATCAAGAACTGGACAAACAACGGCTGGAACAGAGGTCTATTTACCTCTATGGTAAGTGGTTCAATCGTTCAAAACGTTAAGTTCACAAACGTTGCAATCGGTTCACCCACAGGTGTAGTTGCAATGGAAGCAGTTAACGGTTCAACAATTAAAAACGTATTAGTTGAAGGTAAGTTTATCGCTGCAGGCTCTGGTGGCAACCCCATATCTTTAATTGTTGCAAAGAACGGTTGTACAATGTCAAACTGTGTAGTAATTTGTACTTCATCAGTTGAACACGGCGATAACTATGTAGGTTTATTAGCAGGTAACAAGGTTGGCGGTGTTATTGCAAACGTTTACAACAACGTAGTTATTAACCTAAGTGGAGTTGATATTAGATTATACAACGGCCAAAACGATAGTGGTGTATTAACTGATCTTGCAGTTGCTTCAAACAAGCTATACACATCTTATGCAGATTACTTAGCAGAAAAAGATAGCATCACTCAAGATGACTGGGCTGCAGAATATATTGCAAGCTTAATTGCATCACGTTGCGCAGTTGATGAAAATCAAACTGAATTATTAGAAGATTCTACTTTAGCTTTAAATCTTAACCTTGCTTACGTAAGCAATATTGAATTAGCAGGCGAAGTTCCCGCAGGCGTATCTTTAAATGCTGAAACTGGCGTTTTAACTGCAACAGCAGGCGCTGGCGCTGGTTCATTCAACGTAGTAGTAACCTTCAAGAACGGCGAAAGCAAAACTTTAACCTTAAAAACTGTTGTTAACCAAAACGTAACACTTGCTACACACAATCACGACGTAAGAAGCGCAGGTAAGACTTTAAGCATTGACCTTTCTTCTTATAACATCACAGAAGTTACTTCTATAACAGAAGGCGCAAGCTTTGCAGAAGGCGTTATCACAATGCCCGTTGCAAGCGGTAAAGCTGATTGGGGCATAAGCGAAATCAATTTAGTTGCAAAAACTGAATACGGTATGTTAACTTTAAAAGCTCCCACGTTCGTATACGTTTCAGTAGCAAGCGTAGCTGATTTAAACAATATGATAAACTACGCTTACACAGAAACAGTTTCTAACGTTACAAGCAAATACGGTCACTTTATTATGACTGCGGATATTGACCTTGCAAACAGCGGTTTCGTAACAGCATGTACTTCTTCATGGATATCTGGCACAGGTTGGGGAACACGTTTCGCAGGTACGTTCGACGGTCAAGGCTATGAGCTTCAAAACTGGAAGCTTACAACAGGAGACTGCGGTCTATTCAAATCATTAGG
>JAFQBR010000198.1 GCA_017399665.1 Clostridia bacterium
GCAGTAAACGCGTAAGGCTGGTAAATTACCGCAGAAATAGTGTTTGGAAAAGAACTGCTTCTAAGCCTATTCATTACAACCGCGCCAACCGCTATTTGCCCGGTATAACTTTCACCGCGCGCTTCTCCGTAAATTAGCCTTGCAAGCAAAGTAACTTCTGCATTAGTAAATGAAGTACCTGAGCTTGAAGATGACCCACTTGACCCCGAAGCAGAAATTCCCAACGCCTTTAGCGTTTGCGCGCCAACGATGCCATCCACCTTTAATCCGTTTTTCTGCTGGAAATATCTTACTGCCTTTTTAGTTTGACTGCCGAATATGCCGTCCACCGCACCCTTATAATATCCCCAACGCTTCAGCTTTTGCTGTATAGTTTTAACCGTACTTCCGCGTGAGCCTTGCTTATATATAGCATTAACTATCATCACGCTTTCTTGCGCGTTTGCATTAATAACGTTTGCGCTGTTATAAATTGAAAAGCCAACTAAAAACATCGTAAAACAGCTTAATACAAGCGCTGTAATTTTAACTCTTTTGTTCATCTTTCCTCCTTATGTTAAAAACATTTTAAATACAAACCTTATAAGCCGTTTATAAATTCTATTATTTTAGAGCGATAACTAATATCCTCCTTACCGCTAAAACAAAGCGGTGGATAAACGACGCACCACCAATTATCACCTTCGCCGCTACCAAGCTCAATAATTACCGCCTCGTACACCCCTGCATCCAACGTTAACCCTTCGTATACACGGGTTGGAAAATACTCTTCTTTAACGCTAATTTTTGACCTATAATTATAGCCTTTTTTACTTAAAAGTGTGTCTATAAGCTCTTTAACGGCACTTTCGTTACTGCGAATTTTTAAAATGGCGTCTTCTTTTGAGTGTGCGTTTTTTATTATTGGCGTTAAATATTCAACAACTGCATCCCTTATTTCGTATTTAACGTTTTGGTCTGTTATAAGGTTTGAGTTTGCGCGAATATGAATTCTTAAATACTCCGCCTTTGCATTTACGCACCCCAAAAAGCAGGTGGCAAAAAGTATTATGCAACAACAAATAAAAGTTATACGAATTTTTTTCATAAAAAATACCCCTTGAGTTTTGTACGTTCAAATTATTGACGCAAAAATCAAAGGGTATTCATTTTTTATTGTTTTTTTGTAATTTTTTTATCCGTTTGCTTTAATTGTTTAAAACACAAACAGACAAAAACTCAATTATTAATTAGCTTTTAAAGATAGAAAGTATTTTGCTATATTTTCAGCCACGTCAACCCCGGTCACTTCAGCTAAGGCGTTAAAGTGGGCGTTAGAATTCACCTCGCATACAATAGGTCCGTTTTCACCTATAAGTAAATCAACCCCTGCAAAATCAGCTTGAACACACTCGCAAGCTTTTATAGCCACACTTGCGTATTCATGACTAAGTTCAACCTTTTTCATCATTCCGCCGTTATTTACGTTAGAACGAAAATCCCTTTCGTTATAGCGCAAAGCATAGGCAACAACTTTACCGCCAACAACGTATACGCGCATATCTTTACCTTGTGAAGAAGAAATAAATTCCTGAATTAAAAAATCACAATGACCAAAAGATAGAACAAGCTTTTCAAGCTCGCTAAAATCGTTTACAAGATAAACCTGCGCACCGAATGAGCCTTTGTTTTCTTTAACCACAACCGGAAAATTAAAGTCTTGCAAAATATCCTTTAAAAAAGATAGGTCGCTGTAAGCATAACCGTCAAAGGTGAAGGGAGCTAAAAGCGTTTTTGGTTGAGGAACTTTACCAAGTAATGCCAAATAAGTTTTTGCTTTGTCGTCGCACGTTTCTATTGTAAAAGCGCTGTTTACGCACCTATAGCCCGACTTTTCTAAAAGCTTAGCAAGGTAAACGTCTTTATCCCAAAACAAAACGGGCGTGCCATTTCCCTCTTCCTTAATTAGGTTTTTAGCCTCAACATTGGTTAAAATTTCCAGCTTTTCGCCCTGATCGTTAAAAGCTTTTTTTAGTGCGTTATATACTCCTGCAAAGCTTTTACCACTATTAAATTGATTGATTATTAAATAATTTTTCATAGCTTTAAGGCATTTGGTTAAGGTATGCGTTAACCTTATTGTTTGCAATAAACATAATTGCGTAGTTTTTTATATTTGAATAATATGAACAACTGCCGGGATTAATTAAAAGAACGCCATCTTCTTCAATAACAGTGGGAAAATGAGTGTGGCCAAAAATTACCGCTTTTGCGCCTAATTCACGCGCGCGCATTAAAATTCTTAGGTAACTACTTTTTACTCCGTATAAATGGCCGTGAGTTAAAAGTATTTTAACACCGTCAATTTCAACAAGCAATTCTTCTTCGCCTGCGCTATCGCAGTTACCCTTTACCGCATAAAATTCTTTACCTTCGAATTGATTTTTAACGCCGTTAAGTCCGTCGCCTGCAAAGAATACGCCATCAAATTCCCCAGCAAACCTTTTAAGCTGAGAAAGAGAGGCGGTATCTCCGTGAATATCTGAAAATATTAAATAACTTTTCATAACTTAGATAATAAATCCGCAATAGCTCTTGCTCTGTGGCTTATGCTATTTTTTTCTTCTTCGCTTGCAACGCCAAAACTCTTTTTAAGCTCTATGCTGTAAAAGATAGGGTCATAGCCAAAACCACCCGTTCCCTCTTCTTTAAAAAGTATTTCACCTAAAACCTCGCCAACACCCGTTGCAATTATCCCATCTTTTCCGTAAAGAACTAAGGTGCAAACGAATTTTGCACTGCGGTCCTGACTATCTTTTAAGCGGTCTATTATCATTTGATTTTTAACCCTTTGCGGTGTTTCCTCCCCACCGTAACGCGCGCTATAAAGACCAGGCTCGCCATTTAATGCAGTTACGCTTAAACCGCTATCATCTGCAATACAGGTAACGCCGGTGGCTTCGAAAACAGCTTTTGCTTTTAAAAGAGCGTTTTCTAAATAGGTAGAGCCCGTTTCTTCAACGTCGCCGTCATATCCATTATATGGCAAGGAATAAACCTCATAGCGAGATTCGAACATTTTTTTAAACTCTTTAAGTTTACCCTTATTATGAGTTGCAATTATAAGCTTTTGCATAAATTCTCCAAAACATTTCTTTACATTTTAATGTTACACTAGTTGCGTAAAAAAGTCAAGTGATTACTAAATGGCGCTATCTTTTTTAAACAGTTGACAAAAAATATGCCGTTTAGTATAATTTTTATTATCCTTTTACAAAGTATTGTTTATCCATAAGTAAAATCTAAACTAATTACCAAATTTCTAGGTTTTTAACAAATATGACAAATTTATTACTGTTTAATTATAAGCCAGTTTTAATCACGGCAGGCATTGTTTTAGGAGTATTTTTATTATTAATGCTCATTTGCTTTTTATTTACGTTATTAATATTTAAAAAGGCGTTTGGCAGAAGCGAAAAAACTCCCTCTGAAGGAAATGAAATATATAAGCAATACGACGGCATTTTAAAGGAAGGGGAAGAATTTTTCTTTTCTTTAAACCCAGAAGAAGTATACATAACTTCTAACGACAATCTTAAACTTCACGCATATTTTCACGAAACGGAAAATTCTATTGGCACAATTATTTTTATGCACGGCTACCACGGTAAACCTGTAAGAGATTTTGGTCCCGTGCTTAGCTTGTTTAAAGAACTAGGCTTTTCGCTACTATTACCCCACCAACGCGCGCACGGAAAAAGCGAAGGCAAATACCTAACCTTTGGAGTAAAAGAAAGTGAAGACTGCTTACTTTGGGCAAAATATATTGCAAGTAGATTTCCCGGAAGACCTATCTCCCTGCACGGTATTTCTATGGGCGGGGCTACCGTTGGTATGGCATCTGCATTAGATCTACCAAAAGAAGTTCAGCTTATTGCTAACGACTGCGGATTTACCTCCCCCGACGCAATAATTTCTTCGGTTAGAAAAAACATGAAACTACCCGCCTTTCCATTTCAGTTTATGGTTAGATTTTTAGCTAAAACTCTTGCTAAATTTTCGCTAAAGCAAAAGGATGCTTCAATTTGTTATTCACAAAGCACTCTTCCAGCACTATTTATTCACGGCGAAGCAGACGATTTTGTGCCCTTTTATATGGGTAAACAAAACTACGAAAAATGTGCCTCACAAGATAAAATTTTAATATCCGTTAAAGATGCCGGTCATGCCCTTGCATATATTTTAGATAAAGAGCGCGTAACCAAAGAAATTAAAGGTTTTTACCTTTACCACATGCAAAAAAAACAATAAATATAGCCCTATAAGTCGATTATCGTAGCTTTTACATAAAAAAGCATACCGCAAAAAACGGTATGCTTTTTTGATATTATTTTTCCTTTTCAAAGGTCTTCGGTACGTGTCGGCCATTTTTTTTGCGCTGTTTTACACACTCTGTTAAAAGATATTCTATTTGACCATTGATTGATCTAAAGTCATCTTCAGCCCATTTAGAAAGATCTTCAAAGAGCTTTTCACCAACACGCAAAGGGATTTGCTTTTTTTGCTCTGCCATATTAGTAAATGCTACCTGAATTTACAACAGGTTGAGCATCACGGTTTCCGCAAAGAACGACTAATAGATTAGAAACCATTTGAGCCTTTCTTTCTTCGTCAAGTTCAACAACTGCGTTTTCTTTTAATCTTTCAAGGGCCATTTCTACCATACCTACTGCGCCGTCTACTATCATCTTTCTTGCATCAATAATTGCAGAAGCCTGCTGACGTTGAAGCATTACTGAAGCAATTTCAGTTGCGTATGCAAGATAGGTAATTCTTGCTTCTAAAATTTCAATACCAGCGTCCTTAACGCGATTTTGAATTTCTTCTTTAATTCTTTCAACAACAACTTCGCTAGAACCGCGTAAACTGCCTTCGTCTGCAACGCCGTCACCCGTTGTATCAACGTTAGGAGCGATATCGTAAGGATAAATACGAACTATATTTCTTACAGCTGAATCGCATTGAAGTGATAAATATTCTTTATAGTTATCCACGTTAAACACAGCTTTAGCAGTATCTACAACTTTCCACATAACCGCAATACCAATTTCTACAGGGTTACCTAAACAATCGTTAATTTTTTGGCGGTTGTTGTTAAGCGTCATAACCTTTAAAGATATTTTTTTGTCGACCGCAACAATGTTTGTTGAACTTCCTTCTGAGGTAGTAACTGAAACAGCAGGCGTATTTCCAACGTCCCCACTTTGTTTAAGTTTTGTTTGAGCCGCAGGGTTAA
>JAFQBR010000199.1 GCA_017399665.1 Clostridia bacterium
CTATCAAGCAATCTTCCGCGCAAAATACCGCCACGAACCTGCGAAGTATTGCTGAATAAACGGTAAACTCATCATCAGATAGGCTTTCTTTTTTAGGAATTTTATAGGTTGGGGTAAGCGCAGAGTGAGATTCTATCTTGCTGTCATCAAAAATAGTTTTCTTATCTTTAAAAATAATGGGGTAGCCAAGCGACTTAACGCCAGCAATAATTTCTTTAATTTTTTCTTTCTCGTTTGTTGCTAAATATTCAGAGTTTGTTCTTGGGTAACTAATATAGCCGTTTTCGTAAAGCTTTTGCGCAATAGCTAAGCTTCTTTCCATTGGCATTTTATATTTTTTACCAAGAAAGTTTTGCAGTTTTGTAAGGGAATAAAGTTTGCCTGGGTTAAAAATTTCTTTTTTAGCTTTTTTGTCAGTAACAATGGCGTCAAGCTTATTCATTCGTTCACAGCAAATATCTGCTTTATACTTTTCTTCCTTACTAAATTTATATTTAGAAGTAAGCTCTATTTCTTCGCCGTTGGTTTTCGCCTTAGAAACTAAAGCGTAGTAAACCTCGGGTACAAAATTTTCAATTTCCTTATCGCGATCGTAAATTGCCTTAACAATAGGCACAATAACCCTGCCAACGCGAAGTAGTCTGCCAGATTTTATCGTTGCATATCTAGTTAGGTTTACGCCATATAACCAATCTATATAGGTGCGTGAGAATCCTTCGTTCGCAAGATTTTGATAAAAATGCTCTTCCTTCATTTCTAAAAGAGCTTTCTTAACCGTCTTGGGGGTTTGGTCGGGTAGCCATAATCTGTAAAAAGGCTTTTTCTTGGTAAGCGCGTGCTCTACGCAAAGGCGAATAATAATTTCACCTTCTCTGTCGCTATCCCCTGCATTTACAATCTTTTCAACGTCGCTACGGTTTAAAATTTGCTTAATAATTTCAAACTGCTCTTTAACGCCTTTATCCGTTTTACCATTGGAATCTCTAATAAGTCTAAATTTAAATTGCTCTGGGAAGCAGGGTAGGTTATCAAGCGTCCATTTTTTATTCTGGGTGGCGTCAGCAGAATAATCTTCTACGTCGCAAAGCGAAAACAGGTGGCCAAACGCCCAAGTTACTATGTAGTCGCTGTTTTCATAATATCCCTTTCTTTTTGTCATCTCGCCAATTCCTGCAACGATATTTCTTGCAAGACTTGGCTTTTCTGCAATAATCGCTATCATACTTAAAGTATATTATCAAAAAAATTTCAGATTGTCAATAACACAAAAACAATAATTTATATAATAATGTTTTAAACAATTTTACTCTTTAGTTTTTCGCGCGCGACATATATATAATATATATAAAAGCGCAAACAAGCAACCCAAAGTGTAAAAAAACAAAAAGCATCAAAAAACCATTGTGGATAACTCTAAAAATAAAAAACCAAACCAACCAAAAATACGGATGAGGGCAGAAAAATATATTTAGCAGGCACAAAAAGGAAAAAATTGTGTTAAAAAAACAAATAAACCACAATATGTAGTAAGTCAAAAAATAATAATAAAAAAATTGCAAAAGTGTGTAAAAATCTGTTGACTTTTTTTGCAAAATGTAGTTTAATATGCAAGCATCAACTGAGCAGGTTGTCAAAAAAACCTTAAAAGTGATCGGGTAAATAAAAATAAAAAGTTTTTAAAAAAAACTTAAAAAACCCCGAAAAAATGCTTGACATTTACCTTTAAATATGGTTTAATAGACAAGCACACAAAAAAGGGCACTAAAAGCCCCCAAAAAGCGGGCAAAAAGTGCAAAAAACTGCTTAAAAAAATTTTTTAAAAATTTTTAAAAAATAATAAAAAATCAGTTGACATTACCTATACAGTGTGATATAATTCATAGGCTGTCTGATTGAGGCAGCACTCGCCAAACGGTTGTTTGGTTCAAGTAGATTAAAAATAGAATAGAAGGAAATGACATTAGTACAAAAGATTTTGTAATAATAA
>JAFQBR010000200.1 GCA_017399665.1 Clostridia bacterium
ACTAAGAAGCTGAATTTAGGTGAATTTACCGTTCTTCTTTCAGACACTGTAGGTTTTATTAAAAATATTCCAACAACATTAATTGAAGCTTTCAAATCTACTTTAGAAACTGCCGTTGATGCCGACTACGTAATTATCGTGTGTGACGCTCTTACAGACTGGCAAATACAACTAGAAACTACAAATTTAATGCTAGATGAGCTAAATTCAAAGTCCGAACGATTAATAGTTTTTAACAAATGCGAAAGCATTGATGATTTTTCAGCCTATCCAACTGATGCTATTTTTATTTCCGCAAAAGAAAAACGCGGATTAGAGGGACTATTGGCTAAAATAAGAAATTATTTCAAATGCAATTATACGAAGTTAACTTTAAAAATTCCGTATGAAAAACTTTCAGAGTTTCATTCACTAAACAATTATATTGAATTTTTCCAATTAGAGTATACAGATGACGGAATGGTCGCAAATATAATTATCGGCAATAAAAATTTAAGCAAATTTAATAAATTCAAGTAATAAAAATCGCGAGCTAATTATCTAGCTCGCCTTTTTAATATTACTGTTAATATAATAGATTATAAGTAATTTCTTTAATGATTTTTTCTTTTTTATAAACGTCTTTTAAGAGTGCTAACTGATTTTTATAACGCACCTTGTTATGCGTTGGATAGTCAATTTTAAAATATATATCGTTTAATAAATAATCTGTCATAAAACGGGCGCACAATTCTGCTGTAATAGTGAAAACACCTAAATATAAGCTCTTTTTCTCAATTTCGGATAAAATATTCTTTAAATTTAATGCAAATCCCTTTGTATAATAATAAAATTTATTCAAATCAAAATATATACTATCGAAATCAATGTAATCTTCTTTATGCGAAGCGCAGACGGAACGTGCCCCATCACCAAAATCGTGTGCTAAAATACCTGGCATAACGGTATCTAAATCAACTACAGCAATAAATCTTAAAGAGTCTTTATCAAATAAAACGTTTGAAAGCTTAGTATCATTATGAACCGTTCTTATTGGCAATTTCTTTTGAGCAAGAAGCTCGTCTAATATCAATGAGTCTTTTTTAAAAGACATCAACTGCTTGTAATCTTCTTGTATTTCTGTAAAGCGCTCGTAATTAACAAAAACAGAATCAGCAAGCTGAGAAAACCGCCTAGTTGTATTATGAAAATCTACAATTGTTATATTTAGTTTTTTATAATCAAAATCATTTAATTTCTTAAAAAAGTCACCAAAAGCGTAACCGGTTTGCTCAATTAAATATAAATTATCTGAACAATCATACGAAGTAGAGTTTTTAACAAAAGTATAAACTCGCCAATATTCGCCATTTTGATCAACGTAATAATTTTTATTATCTATCGTTTTCTTATATTCTAAATAAGGACTTTTTATCCAATCTAAAATCAGACTAGCATTTTCGATTACTTCTTTTGTATTTTCAAAAACCCTTCCGTTAATTTTTTGCAAAACGTAATCTTCTTTTTGATTATCCACATAAATTAACAAGTGATAAGATAGATTAATATTACCACCTTTCAAAATTTCAACGGTAAATCTATCATATCTATCAAAAAAATTGTCTATTATAAATTGCAAATTTTGCACTAAAATTGCTCCACACAACATTATATGCGAAACAAATTTTTAATGATATTACAATTTTAGCTAAGCTTTTTAATTTCTGCAGTAAAAGCCTTCAAGGTTTCAACGTTCTGTGAATAATAAATCCACTTCCAGTCCTTTTGCGCAACCACTAACCCGCAATCGCATAAAATTTTCATATGGTAAGATAAAGTTGGCTGTGTAACCTTAACCTTGTCTAAAATATGATACCCACACAATTTTTTATCTTTAAGCATATTAAAAATTTTTAGTCTAGTTTCATCACTTAATGCCTTCATAATTAAAATTAACTCTTTTGTATCCATAGCAACCTCATATTTAAATATATCAATATTATATCATTTATATCGAGATTTGTCAATATGATATAATCCAATATAATAAATTCGAGCAAAAAGATTTTTAACTAATTATTAGTTTTTATTTTTTTACACTATATTCATATTGATATTTATCGATATAATCTTTTTCATATAGATATTTATCTATATTATTTCATAAAATAAAAAGCGTGCAAAATGCACGCTAAATTTATTTTGCTCTTAATTTGTTTATTGCTTTTGCACGATCAGGTGCTGAAAAAATGGTGTTGCCAGAAACCAAAACGTTAGCCCCTGCTTTCTTAACCAAGGCGCACGTTTCAAAATTAATACCACCGTCTACTTCAAGTAAAATTTCTTTATTTGTATTACTAATTATTGTTGAAATTTCTTGTATTTTAGGTAAAACGCTATCAATAAATTTTTGTCCGCCAAAGCCAGGGAAAACACTCATAACCAAAACAATATCACATTCGGGAATTAAAGATGCAACCCTTTCAACAGGCGTATCGGGATTGATAACCAAACCACATTTTGCGCCAAATGATTTTATTTCATCCAAGGTTTGTTTTAGTCTATCTTTACAAGCTTCGTAATGAACGGTTATATAATCACTACCGGCTTTTGCAAACTGCTCTATGTATTTCCAAGGCTCAACAATCATCAAATGAGTATCAAGAGGTAAAGTTGTATATTTAGCAATATCTTTAACCATCTTAATCCCCATCGTTATATTTGGGACAAAAACCCCATCCATAACGTCAATATGAATTATATCTGCACCGTTTTTTTGCAAATTTTCTACTTCTTCACCCATTTTTGCAAAATCAGCAGATAAAATAGATGGCGCAATTAAAATTTTATTAGTATTTTTTGCTAACATATCTATTTGAATAATCCTTTTTTATTTCTTCAAGTATCAACTTATAACGTTCGTACCTATCAACGGAAAGCTCACCATTTTCAACAAGAGTTTTTATATGGCAATCAGGTTCGTTTAAATGAGTACAGTCCAAATATTTACATTTATTAAGATATTTATCGTATGGCGGATAATTCATTACCGCGTCTTGCGGAGAAATATCAACTATTATCTCGGAAAAGCCTGGAGTATCAAACAAATAAAAATCATCACCGCGAATTATTCTTGAGCCGGTTGTTGTATGTTTTCCGCGCTCTGATTTTTCAGAAATTTCCCCCGTTTTAAACTGAGTATTCATTAAAGCGTTTAAAATTGATGTTTTTCCAACTGCAGATTGTCCTGCAAATGCAAGCGTCTTGCCTGAAATAAAGCTTTTTAACGCTTGAATTCCTTCTCCTGTTTTAGCAGAAACCAAAAAAACAGGTAAGAACTTGTAATTATTTAGTACGTAATCCGAAATTTCTGCTCCCAAATCGCATTTATTAATTACAATAGCGCATTCTGTGTTTGCAAAGTTCGCTGAAAGTAAAAGTTTATCAACAATTAAAAAATCGGGTTTTGGTGGATTTGAAATGGTAATTAAAAGAGTATCTACGTTTGCAACGTTTGGCCTAATAAATCGTGAAAATCGCGGATAAACTTTACTTATTGCACCATTTTCTACCTCTACAAAATCGCCTGTTAAAACTTCTCCACTTTTGTATTTAATTTTCCCACGCGCATTAATCGTTAAATTTTCGCCATCAACCTCGACGGTATATTTATTACTTGATGCGCAAATAACTCTGCCTTTAATCGTTAGTTCCTCCAACGTGTTTATTGCGTAATTGACCGCACGCGCCCTCAATATCGCTCCCCATAAGTCTTCTTACGGTTGCAGAAATACCACCGTCGTTTAATATCTTCATAAACTTATAGGCATTTTTGTCATCAGAGCGTTTTAGACCGCTTTCCTCAACTTCGTTTAATCTAATTAAGTTTACGTGACAAGGTAACCCTCTTAAAAGATTAATTAATTGATTTGCATCATCCTTGCCATCATTAACGCCTTTTACAAGAGAATATTCAAAAATAAAACGCCTACCCGTTATTTTAAAATAATGCTTGCAGGCTTCTATAATTTGAGCAATAGAATAAGCTTTTGCAATAGGCATAATTTCCTTTCTTTTTTCGTCCGTTGTTGCATGAAGAGAAACCGTTAAATTAAGTGGTAAGTTTTCCTTTGCAAGCTTATACATATTATCAACTAGTCCGCACGTTGATAAGCTAACGTTTCTTGGGCTTACGTTAAGATTTTCTTCTTTTGAAAGCTCTTTTAAAAACGCAACAACCTCATCATAATTATCTAGAGGCTCACCGCTACCCATTAATACAATATTAGTAATTTCTCTACGCCTTGCATTACCGCCAAAATCTCTATTTGCTAATGCGACAGTAAAAAGAAGCTCCCCTCTAGTAAGATTTCTAACAAGACCATTTAAGGTTGATGCACAAAACTTACACCCCATTCTACAACCGACCTGAGTTGAAACACATTGGGTTTTTCCGTACTTGTAAGTCATTACAACGCCTTCAACAATGTTTCCATCCGAAAGAGAAAATAAGTACTTAACAGTTCCATCTGAAGAAGTAAGCTTTTTATATATTCTTGCTGGGGCATCGCAATATTCAATAAGCAATTTTTCCTTTAACGAATTAGGTATATCCGTCATCTCAGAAATACTTTTACCCATTACAAAATTGGAATAAATCTGCTTTGCCCTAAACTTTGGCTCACCTATTTGAGCTAAAATTTCTTGCAACTGTTGTAAATTGTTATCATATAAAATTTTCATATTTTTTGCATTTTACACAGGTAAAAACCTGCTCCAAAGGATAAATTAGGCAAAAACTGTAATCCGAATTGCATTTTTAAATGAGCAAGTGGCGAAGTAATATCTACTATTTTAAAATTGCTGTTATTTTTTAAAAAGCTTTCTATAATTTTATCATTTTCTTTTTTAAAAATACTGCAAGTAGAATAATATAGACATCCACCACTTTTAACGTACTTAGAAACGTTATTTAAAATTTTAAGTTGAACTTCTGCAAGTTGTTCAACGTTTTCATACTCTCTATTGATTCTAATATCGGGATTATCAAGTGTAACACCAAAACCGCTACAAGGGGCATCACATAAAACAGCGTCAAATTTTTCTTCAAAATCAGGATCAAAAACCGTTGCATCTTTTACCTTAATTGAAAGATTACCGACATTCATTCTTACTGCATAATCTTTAATTAAATCTGCTCTATGAGGATGTAATTCACATGCAGTTACGCTATTAAATTTAGTAGAT
>JAFQBR010000201.1 GCA_017399665.1 Clostridia bacterium
ATTGAATATAAGGTATCAAAATATACATTTTTTTGATCCTTGTATGCAGACTTGGGAAGAGGCATCCAACCAAAATTACGGTTCTTTTTACCCCATGCTGTTACTTGAGTTTCCATAGCCTTAAAAGTTTCGTTAGCTTCCGCCTGCCACCAAACACCGTCTGCAAGCATCGCCATAGGCGTAGTCATGTTATCTTTACCTGACCATAAAAAGTCATCTTGAGCGGTAGTTTGTTCGTGTGTGTTAGTAAATGCCGTATCGTTATGGAATTTTTCTGTTTCAATTAAAGCTTTTAAAAACTTTAACGCAGTATATTTGCTTTCATGACGATATAATTCGTATGCCGTTTCAGGAGTAATGGTAGTAGGGGTAGAATCTTTAATAAATTCCCCATCAGAATTTACAGTACCTAATTGACTTGTAGTACCTTTCATTGTGTAGGTTAATAGAGATTCTTCTAAGCCAGCATCATTCATAACTAACTGATTGTAAAGCATAGTTAAGTAACCTGCGTAGTTAGCTCCTGACCAACAAATGGGTGTTACGTTTACGCCCGCAATATATTCGCAAAGATCTAAGAATTCCTTATACGTTACAGGTAAACCATCATCTGAAGTGTTATATTCCCCGTCAGGACCGGCACTCTTTTTATCGCTAGGAGCGTAAATAAAATGCTCTTCTAAAGCACTAGATGTGTTATAACCGTCTTTGAAATAGAAACCCTTTTCATCGAAAAGGTCAATATCGTAAATTAGTCCAAAAGCACCTGAATAGTGAGGAATTCCGTAATAAATGGTTTTACCGTCTTTTTGATAACCGTAGTAGCTCTTTTGCTCCTCGGTCATTTTGCTTTCGATATTCTTTCCACTTTCGTAAGGGTTAAAACCAACAACGGCATTAGTTATATCAGCAAACGCGCCTTCGTTAATTGCTTGATAATACTGAACAATAGATTCGGTAAAATAAACCTCTTCTCTATTTTGTAAAATTTCACCTGCATCACGTTTCTTTTTCATGTGAGTAGGAACGATTTGTACGCCAACTTTTCCTTCCTCATAAACGTCGTTAGCATGTAATGCTTCGTAATCTGCAATAGCTTCAGACATCCATTCAGTACCGTAACCTGCAGCGTAATTAAAAACGAAAAGTTGTGTACGTTTTTCGTCTATTTCGATTTCTACATCAGTTCCGCCGCTACTGTTATCAACAATCTCATCAGGTTCTTTACATGCAATTGTTCCAAACATAATGGTTAAAGAGAATAAACAGCAAAGTAATTTTTTTACAAGTTTTTTCATTTTAGTCCTCCTTAGGTCTATTATTCTACTATGATTTCATTATACCACAAAAAAAACATTTTTTCTATATCTATTACTGCTAAATTTGTTGCATTTCCTGCTGTTATATGCTATAATTAAGCTATGAGTGCATTACTTATTGAAAATACCTTTTACGGCAAAGGCGAAACTTCCTTTTCATATTCATACCGACCAGCGCCAAATCCAACCGAAATAGAATACAATACTCATTTGCATAATTCATACGAAATGCTATTGTTCTATGAGGGAGACGCTAACTATCATATAGGCGGTAACGTTTATTATTTAACTAAAAATGATTTATTAATTATTAAGCCTTCTACCTACCACAATATATCACTGCTCTCATCACATCCATATGCAAGAATAGTGCTTAGTTTTTATAAAGAGGACTTTTCGGATGATATTGTATCTATTTTACAAAACTCATCACCGTTTTACCATATTCCGGACGGGCACCCCATTTTACAAATGTTTGAAGCAATGCGTTCCGCTTCTGAAATTTTATCACACGAGGCCTTTGAACTCTTTTTTACTTCTGCGATAAACAATATTCTACTGCTTTTACCGCATATTAACGACACTAAATCTGCAGAAAAGAACAATTCATCATCTTATTCAACTTTTGACAAGATGCTATTCTATATAGATGAAAATCCAGATAAGCCTTTAAGTCTTGCTTGGCTTTCTAAAACCTTTTTCTTAAGCGAATCGCATATTTCGCACCTTTTTAAAACCAAACTAAATACAACCGCTATGCAGTATATTAACCGTAAAAAAATATCTTATGCACATTCTTTACTTGTTTCCGGTATCCCACCAATACAGGTTGCGGAAAAGTGCTCTTATAAGAACTACTCTACATTCTTTAGAATGTATAAAAGATTCTTCGGAACAACACCAAAAAATCACACTAAATAGCAAAAAAAGCTTTTATTAACACATTTTTAATGAGTTAAATTGTAATATTTTTGATTATTTTTTATAAACTGCAAAAAAAGCAATCGTTTAAAAATATACACACGTTATTTATTTTCGCTACACAAAACTAAATAATAATTAGCATTTTACGCATAATAAAAAAACAGCAAACCTTGCTTGGCTTGCTGTTTTTTTTGTTCTCTTTTTATTTTAGCAATTTGTGAAAATAATAGATTGGAATAGAGCTCCAACCATGACAAAGACTACCCGCATCATGAAATGCCTTTGCCCCATCTAGCGTTTCCCACACGGTAGTTGATCCAAAATCTAGCATTACTTGATAATCACGGCGAATTTCATCTAACACCCATTTTGCGTATTTTGGTTCATCAGTAATAAGTAAAGCATCATATTTAAATGCCCTAACACTTAATGAACATTCTGAAAGTTCACCGCTGATAATCTTTTCACAAATGGTTTGAGCTTCTTCCTTAGTAGCTAATCCAGCTAAAATTGCAAGTGCGTTACCCAAAACGGTGTACTCATCACCACCTTCTAGCATAGAAAACACTCCATTTACCTGGTTAAAAAATGCCTTTTTTGCGCTAATGCTAACACTTTCAATTAAATCTAAATATTCAAACTCCTTGCCTATCATCTCATCAATTTTTTGCATATGCTTTAATGCTAAAATAAAGAGTGAGTTTATAACCACGTCTGCATCTTCACCGTCTGAACCACGAGATCTTCCATCTAAATATTCGGACCAATCGTAGAAATTCCAATGCTCTTTACCTGCAAATTTACAAACTAAACCCTCTTGAATATTACTTACAAACGCTTGTAAAACAGAACGCAATTTAGGGTAAATTTCAATTGCAAAACTCTTGTCGCCAGAGTGTTCTACATATTCACGAACGGCTAAAAAATAATGTAATGAAAATGATGGAATAGTAAGATCTATACCGCAAGGATAACAAATAGAAAGTAAACCGTCTTTACGCCTATCCTCGCTCATCAGTTTTAAATTTGACCTTGCATATTCTGCATTTCCATCCTCAAAAGCATAATAACCGCAAAGCATTTGATTACGCGAATCAAAAACGTATAAACACTGTTCTCTCCAAGGGCAATCTACGTAATGCTCCATCATACAAAGCTGCAAGGTGTTTACACATATATCATATATTTTCTGATCTTGTTCCTTCTTAAATTCGACTTTTTTTCTCTTTACCGGATACACTTGTGGAATCACACCTATGTAGTGTA
>JAFQBR010000202.1 GCA_017399665.1 Clostridia bacterium
GTAATTTGTACAGGTGCGGTAGACTTTGGCGATACTTGGGCAGGCTTATTAGCAGGTAACAAGATTGGCGGTGTTGTCGCAAACGTAGGTAATAACGTAGTTATCAACCTAAGCGGTAAAGAACTTTGCATGTATAACAACGGTGCAGTTTCAGCAAAGGTTGAACTTGCAGACACAACAAAGAACAAACTTTACACTTCATACGAAGCATACGCTGCAGAAAAAGATAGCATTACTCAAGATGATTGGGCTGCAGATTTCTTAGCAGAATACTTTGCAAGCGCAAACGCATAATTAAAGTTTTATAAAGCAGTTCTATGGGATTTTTCCCATAGAACGCGCTTAAAAAATACTTAGATAAAAATAAAAGAGGTTTGTTATTATGAAAAAAACAACGAAGAAAATTCTTTCACTTCTTGTTGCAGCCGTTATGTCAAGCAGTTTAGTTGCTTGCGGTGGCGGTGGCACAACAACACCTGGTGGTGGAGATAATAGTGCTATTGGTGGCGGAAATGAACAGGTTGATAAAACAAAATATCAATTATACGTTTCTAACTATGACGGCGGTTACGGTTCAGACTGGTTATATGCTGTTAAAGACCGTTACGAAAAATTACACGAAAACGACCAATACGAAGGCGGCAAGGTTGGTATTCAAGTTATTGTTAACCCCATTAAGGAAAAGGCTGGCGGGCTTGAAAACAGTATTTTAGGCGGTGTTGAAGACGTTTATTTCTCTGAATACGCATACTATTACGATTTACAGGCGAAGGGCGTTTTAGGCGATATTACTGAAGCTGTTACAGCTGATTTATCTGCTTACAACCAAAGAGATGCCGTTGGCACAACTATTAAAGATAAATTAACTGCTCAACAAGAAGCATATTATAACATTGATGGTAAATACTACGGTATTCCTCACTATGCTGGCTATAACGGTTTAACCTATAACAGAAGATTATTTAATAACAACAATTGGTATTTTGCTAAAAATCCTGTTGGAAGTGATTTACAGGGTAGATTTATTACTAAAACAAACACAACAAAGAGCAACGGGCCTGACGGTTTAGCTGGTACTTACGACGACGGACTTCCTGCAACTTACGAAGAATTCTTTGCTCTTTGTGAATGGATTTATCTTGGTGACGATATTCCTGTTATGGTTCACGGTAACGGTTATAAGGAATATTTACACGGTCTTTTGTCTGCTCTTAACGTAGACCATAACGGTTTAGAACAAGGTCTACTTAACTATACTTTCGACGGTGTTGCAGAAAACCTTGTAACTATGGATGCTAACGGCAATATTATTCCTGACGGCGAAATGACTCCAATCACTGTTAATAACGGTTACGAGCTTACTCGTCAAGCAGGTAAAGCTTATGCTTTAAAGTTCCTTCAAACACTTCTTCATACTAACGATTTCGGTTACATGAACGAAGATTTTGACTCTCCCTCTCACTCACATACCAATGCACAACGTGACTTTATCCGTTCTGAATACGAAGATAGTTTAGTTGCTATGCTTGTTGACGGTATTTGGTGGCAAGCAGAAGCTAAACAAGCTTTCAGTGACGCTTCAAAGGAATTCGGTAATGATTTTAGCGCTATGGGTAGCGATTTTGCTTGGATGCCTCTACCTAAGGCAACTAGCGATAAGGTTGGTGAAGGCGTTACTTTATACGACCAAATTAACTCTATTTGCTTTATGAAGGGCGGTATTACCGGTGAAAAGAGAGCTGTGGCTATTGACTTTATTAAGTTCTGCCATACTCACGAATCTTTAGTAGAGTTTACTTTAATAACAAATACACCTAAGTCACTTAACTATACTTTAACTGCAGATGAAAAAGCTCAGTTAACACCTTTTGGTAGATCAATTTTAGAAATGAAGGAACAACCCACAACAAAAATTTTATGTCCTTATGCTACAAGCGATTTCTATAAAGCAAACCAAAGAATGATTTGTGAAATTTTCTATTCAAGACTAGATGGCTCTAACTACATTCACCCCACGGAATTATTCGTAAGAGCTGAAAACAGAAAGACTCCTACTCAAATCTTTAATGGTATGCAAGAATATCGTTCAAGCATTTGGGCTGAATGGATGGCTAACGTATCTAAATAATTTTTACTTAAACTAAAAAGGTTTCAGCCGCTTTGGCGGCTGAAACTTAATAAAAGGGGTAATAAAGATGAATCAATCTACAACGGTAAAAAGAAAAAGAGGGCTTAAGGGGCGTGAAAGAGATTTAATCTTTTACGTTATAATGATGGCGTGGCCCGTATTGCAATTTGCAATATTTTACATAGGCGTTAACGCAAACTCCTTTTTAATGGCGTTTCAAAAATTAGATTTAAGCGGTAGAGTTACCGAATGGACTATACAATATATGGAGCAGGGCTTTAAAGCTTTCTTTGGATTAGACGGTACAAACGTCTTTGCAAACGCTTTCCGCCGTTCTTTGCAGGTTTATTTGGTAGGCTTGTTTATTGGCACGCCCTTGGGATTATTCTTCTCTTATTATATTTATAAAAAGCTTCCCTTTAGTAACGGCTTCCGTGTTCTACTGTTTATGCCAACCATTATTTCAAATATCGTTTTGGTTGCAATGTATAAGTTCTTCGTTCAAGACGCATTGCCAATTATAATGGAAGAATTATTCAATTACGAAATGAAACTAGGCTTACTTTCAGGTAGAACACCGTCAGATACAAGGTTTGCAACTATTTTATTCTTTAATACTTGGGCAGGCTTTGGCGGTGGCGTACTTATGTACTCAAACGCAATGAGCGGTATTTCGCAAGAATTAGTTGACTCTGCGCACTTAGACGGGGCAATAGGTATTCGTGAATTTATACATATTACGTTGCCCGGTATTTGGCCCACCCTTTCTACCTTCTTAATTACCGGTGTTGCGGGTATATTTAGTAACCAGGGCGGTTTATTTAACTTCTACGGTCAAAACGCAGACGTTACTTTAAGAACGTACGGTTACGAGATGTACATTAGAACGTTGCAATATCAAATCACGGGCTA
>JAFQBR010000203.1 GCA_017399665.1 Clostridia bacterium
ATCCTTCTATTTCGGCAATAAGCTTGTATATGACGGCAATAGCTATTCCCGTTACTTATTTAGTAAAATGGGCACTTGAAAAATTTGGCCCAAGTGAAGACTAAGGAGGGATGGTTATGAAAAATAATAACGCTTTATTAAAAAGAAAAAGAAGAAAAAGAGGTGTAGGCGAGGGGCGCGAAAGCTTATCTCCATTGACTATAGTCATGCTCGTTATTTTAACGGTTTACGTGTTCTCAATGGTTTTCCTTATCCTTTGGACTCTTTTGACCTCTGTCAAATACGATACTGACTTTAAAGATAACGTTCTTGGCCTTCCAAGACCTCATTCACCTCACAACTCAGAAGTTATTTGGGGGTGGAGATTTGATAACTACGTAAAGGTATTCGACTTGTTCTATGTAAGAAAGGACGTAGACGGTCAAAAAATAACCTTCGGCATGTGGGATATGTTTAAATTTGGCTTTTTATATGCGGTAGGTTGTGCCTTCTTTAGGGCGCTAGTTCCAATGCTTACGGCATATACGTGCGCAAAGTTTGACTATTTCTTCTCAAAAATAATTCGTACAATAGTTATCGTTGCAATGATTTTACCCATTATTGGTTCTCTTCCTTCAGAAATTAGAATTGCAAAGGCACTAAATTTATACGACGAAATTTGGGGGCTTTGGCTAATGAGGGCAAACTTCTTGGGTATGTATTTCTTGGTGTACCATGGTATGTTTAAGGCGTTGCCTGCGGCATATACGGAGGCTGCCAAAATAGACGGTGCGGGTAACTTCTCTATATTATTCTTAGTTATTTTACCCCTAGTAAAAAATACATTCTTTACCGTATTTTTATTGCAGTTTATTAGTTTTTGGAACGACTATAACACACCTCTTGTATATATGCCTTCATACCCCACGATAGCTTACGGCTTATACGAGGTAACAAGTACCACTCAAAACGAAATGACCTCAATACCAATGCGTATGTCGGCTGCAATGCTTATGCTTATACCTATTTTAGCAATATTCCTTACCTTCCACAAGAGCTTACTTGGTAACCTTACTGTTGGTGGTCTTAAGGGCTAAAAGAAGCAAAAAAAACAAAACAAAAAAACAATCTAAAAGTGGCGATAATCGACTTATACCGCCACTTTTTGTTTAAATTTTATTAAAAAAGAGCATAAAAAAACGCGATGCAAAAATAGCATTGCGTTTTTTATTATTAAGTAAAAACAACTTATGCTTTTGCCGTTTGGGCTATAATTTCGTCCATACGTGTATCTAATTCGTCGACCATTTCGTTTAAAATATCCTTTCTGTTTTGTACGTAAGCAAGTTCTGCCTTGTAATAGGTTTTTGCTCTGATAGTTTTTTTAATGGTCCATATCAGCAAGATAATAAATAACGCTAAGCTACCAATACCTACTATAACGAATAGTTGCATAATACCGTCAACGGTAAGAACAAAAATTTTATCTTTTATGCCAAATAAGGAAGCTATGCCGTATACTCCCATTTCTTCAAGATTTAGCTCTTGCGACCAGTCTTTATCAATAGATTGCTTTCCGCCTTCGCCTTGTATGGTTAAAGAGCTTAAAATAAGGTCGGGGTCAGTTTTGTAAATTTCGCTTACCGCTACTAGCGCCACGCCCTGCACAAATAAAATAAATAAAAGATAGAGCACAAGCAGTAGCATTGCAGGGTGAAAGGCCTTAAACTTCTTTTTATCAACGTGAACGGTATTATATCTTTCAATATAATCTTCGGCAACAGAGCATTCCATAAATTCTTCTTCAAGCTCTTTAAGTTTTTTGTTTTTTGCCGTACTTAAATCTCTTGTAAAAGTAACCTCAAAAACTCCGCGACTGGTTAGCTCTATCGAAGATTTCCAGCCAAAAGTTTTGCGGTATTCAACTTGCTCTTTTACTTCTTCCGCGGTGGGATATATTTCAATAATTTTTTCCATAGCTTACCCCCTATATTTAGATTTTAAAATTTTCCATTTCTTTTCTTCAACGGTCTCTTCCGCGTAAGAACATTCATGGCATAAGTAGGTGTATTTTGCTAGGTTAGAATAATCGTCGTATTCTTTGGTATATCTTACGCTTTCGTAAATACCTTCAGAATGACTTTCTTTGCTTCCGTCTGTATAATAAGTGGTGGTTGTTTTTGTTCCAACGCGTTCACTTTTATATTCGTGCTCATCGTGCGAGCCGTCCTTTCTTTCGCCAAAATCTTTAGAACTTTTTAATCTGTAAACGGTGTTAAATCTTCCGCAAACGGGGCATTCAGTTAAGTTGTTTAAAGTAACCAAAGAACCCAAGAAGTAGGCCAATGGGGCGATTATCGCAGATAAATACACAAAATTATCTACAATTTTAAGCCCTGTTCCCGTTGATGGAAAACCACCAAAATAAATAACTGCGCCACTTACTGCTACTGCTAAAATAATAGAAAAAATAAGGTTAAAAATTAGCCTTTTTCTAAAGGGTTGCCCTCTATGCCCGATCTCGCCGTGGCAAGAGTCAACAAAGTTTACCATTGATTTTTTAGCATAGGCAAAAACGATAAAAAATACTGCTAAGTAAGAAAGACCAATAACTATCCATTGAAGGTTAGGTTTTTCTGCTAAAATTTCGTATAAGCCGGTTATTATGCTAAAACCTATTGCAATAAATAAAAAATAAAATGCGTAAGCAACTATTGCGCCGGGAACTATTGCGGTATACCCGCTAAACATTCTTTCGCCAACCTTTTTTTTGTAGCAGGGCAGGTCGCGCTCCTCCCAAGTTTCAATATCTTTAAGATATTTGTTTTTGGTTACGGCAATAGAATCGGTTGAAACGGTATTATATCCGGTTACCTCCATAAACACCTCCTATAAGCATTTAACTAGTAGTAAAAAAGTTTAGTCAAGTTTTTTTTAGTAAAACGAGACTTACAAATATATTATACCAAAAAAATTGGTATGTCAAGTAATTGCTTAAAAAAGGCATAAAAAAACCACTCTTTAGCGAAAGAGCGGTCATAAATTAATATTTATATTAAAGTTCGGTTAAAATAGAATCAAAGGTTTCATCAAAAATTTCACATATTTTAGCAAGCATAGTAAAATTCGGCTCGCAAACTCCCTTTTCCCAAGCGCTTATCGTGCGCTGGTCAACACCAAGCGTTTTTGCAAGCTGTGCTTGCGTAATTTTTTGCGCTTTTCTTAAATGGGTTAAATTTTTTGCAAAATATATTTCTTTCATATGTGCTTATTTTAGCAAAAAACTTGGTAATTGGCATATATTACCAAAAATTTTAGTATGGCTCTTGAAGTTATAAATGCGTTTTTTGTTTACAGGCTACTTTTTGTTTTTTTATCTAAGTTACTTTTTACTTGACATACCAAGTTTTTTGGTATTATAATATAAGTGTAAAAATATTAATTTTTTTATTAATATTTTAATCAAGTAAATTGATAATTAAACGTAAGGGAGGCTATAATGAAAAAAATACTAACTTTAACCCTAACAGTATTAATGTTATTATCGGCATCGTTATTTATTGCGTGTGGCGGTGGTGGTAATTCGCCTACATCTTCAAATAACGGCACGGAAAAACCCCCGATTACAAGTGACGGAAGTTCAGATAGTTCTGTAAATTCTAACAGCTCGGCAAACAGCTCGACTAGCACTGGCGGTACGCAAACACCTGATGAAACGTTATGCAAGATTTCAGCAGTAAAAGAGCTAATTGATGCAAATCATGAGGGTGTAGAGGTTGCTTTTAATGGTGTAGTCGTTGGTTTTGATTCAATGGGTTACGCGCACGTTGGCGACGAAACGGGCGTAATTTACGTTCGCGCAAAGCACGAAAACTTAACACTTGGCGCGTTTGTTAAAATAACAGGGGTTGGCTACGTTTACAAAGGTAGCGCAGATTATCCCGAATACACTCGCCAAATCAAGGCTGAAGGCATTACCGTTGAAAAAGCAAGCGGTACAAAGCCAACCGTAAAGCAAGCGGTAGTATTACAAGACAGCGATTTAATCAGTCAAACGGGCGTTGTTGCTCTTGATGCAGGCTTCCACGGCAACTTGGTAACTATTACAGGCACAGTGCAGGCTGGCAGTACAAAATTTACCTACTATTTAGTTGATGATAATCAAAATAGGCTTGTTGGACTGCATCATTATTCAAAACACTTTGAAAATAGCATAGACGGCGCAACTAACAAATTTAACGCGTTAAATGGCAAAAAAATAACTATTACGGGCATTATTTACCGCTACTATACAAAGGAAAGTATTTGGACTTTCCAATACGTATATAACAATTTTAATTACGTTGAAGTAGGTGGTGGTGTTAAACCAAGCATTTGCGGTGCATGCGGTGGCGTAATTACTAACGAAAGCGAACATGCAGTTCTTGATTGCGGACACAACGCTTGTATTAGCGGAAATCACAGCGTTTGCGAAGTCTGTGAAGAATTCCTTTGCAACGGCGCAGATCATTCGCATAGCGGTGGTACTGGCGAATGGTGCGATTTATGTGGCAGAGAGATAATTGTCGGAAGTGATCACAGCCTTAGACCTTGTGGCGAACACTGTAACGACTTTTTTAGAACGATAAACCATTCTATGTGCGTTGTTTGTAACGGTTATTTATGTGATGGTGAGGACCACGCGCATGGAGAATCTCAAACGATTTCACAGGTTAAAGCTTTTATAGACCAAAATCCAGCAGGTGTGTTTGTTGATTTTAAAGGTGTTGTAATTGGTGAAGATGCGCAAGGCTATATTCACGTTGCTGATGAAAGCGATGCTATTTACGTTCGCGCAAGGGGTGCAGATTACGATGCTTACGTTGGAGATTACGTTCATATTGTGGGTAGTGGTTACGTTTATACAGGTAGCGAAGCATATCCTGAATATACAAGACAAATTGGCAAGGTACACGATTACGATAGGCTTGAAATAACCAAGCTTGAAACAAATCCGCCATTCGTTATCAATCCCGTAACGCTTACTGCAAGCGATTTAAAAACTACAAGCGAAAGCGCAGATATTTCTAAATCTTTCCACGGTAACCCCGTTCAAATTACGGGAACGCTATCCGTTGGCGCAGATAAATATAGCTATTACTTACTAGACGAAGAGGGTAATAAATTGGTTGGTCTTCAT
>JAFQBR010000204.1 GCA_017399665.1 Clostridia bacterium
AAAAAAAAATGAATATATGATATAATAATAGGGCAGAAGGCAATTATTTCTAAAAAAGTTTTTTAAAGGGGTAAAAAGGGCATGAATTTGCGCGAATCTGGCGAAATGTATCTTGAAAACATTTACGTGCTTATAAATAAAATTGGTAGCGTGCGCGCGATAGATCTCGGCGAGTATATGGGGTATTCAAAGCCCTCTGTAAGCCGTGCGCTTTCTCTTTTAAAGCAGGGCAATTATATAACAGTTTCTAAAGAAGGTTTTATTGCGCTTACCGAAGAGGGGGAAAAAATTGCCAAAAATATTTTTGACCGCCATACTATTTTAAATGAGTTTTTGATTTCTATTGGCGTAAGCGAAAAGCAAGCTGCAGATGATGCTTGTAAAATAGAGCACGATTTATCGGAAGAAACCTTTAACGCATTAAAAAATTATTTGATAGCTACAAAAAAATAAAATGAATATTTTTATGCAAGCGAATGGGCTTATAAGAGCCTGTTCGTTTTTTTATTTTTTTATGTTTTTTTGTTTAAAAACAGTAAAAATTCTATTAATATTCGTGTTTTTTGCATATATATTCAAAATTTAAAAAACGTTATTTTTTTTATTTTTCTATTGACAAAAATATGCAAATAATGTATAATTTTTTCAGTAAAGGAAAAAATCTAAGTAGGTGAAAAATGTCTACAAATAAACGCAATCAAATATTTGGGATAATGCTCCTACTGTTTACTTCTTTAATTTGGGGTCTTGCGTTCGTTGCTCAAAGCGACGCGATGGACCATATTGGCCCTCTTACAATGAACGGGCTAAGAACGCTCCTTGGTTCAGCCGTACTTGTTCCCGTTATTTTAATTAACGATAAAATTAAGGGAAAAAAGCCTTCGCTTTTAGGCACAAAAAATAAGGGTGAAATTAAAACAGTTTTATTAAGCGGTTTACTTTGCGGTTTAACAATAACTCTAGCAAGCACTTTACAGCAATACGGTATTAAATATACATCAGTTGGCGCATCTGGCTTTTTAACTACATTATACGTTGTATTTGCCCCAATTTTTGGCTTATTTTTGGGCAAAAGGGTAAATTGGAACGGCTGGGTTGCAGTAGTTCTTGCGCTGGTTGGTATGTTCTTTATATGTATCGAAAAAAATGCGCCTTTAAATATTGGTGACCTTTTGGTTATCATCTCGGCAGTATTCTTTGCAATACACATTTTATTGGTAGATAAATTCATTCATAACGTAGACGGGTTGCGTCTTTCTTGCATGCAGTTTGCAGTTTGTGGTATTTGCTGTACAATAGGAGCTTTAATTTTTGAAGAAATTGATTTTAATACTATAAAAAGTGCGGCATTTTCAATTTTTTATGCAGGCGTAATTTCAGGTGCTATTGGTTATACCTTACAAATTATCGCTCAAAAATGGGTTGCTCCTCATATTGCACCGCTCATTATGTGTTTAGAATCTGTTTTTGCGCTTCTTGCAGGTATTATTATAAAGCACGAAATAATGAAAGAGCAGTTTTACCTTGGGTGCGCACTTGTCTTTATCGCAATAGTTCTTGCTCAAATAGAATTTAAAAGCAAAAAGAAAAAACAGCAAGAAAATCTTCAAGAGTAATCTAACGAGTGTTATTAAATCAACTTGATAAAAGGGCGAAAAAAATAATTTCTTTCGCCCTTTTTTATTGACTTTTTTTGCAATAAATATTATCATAGAAGAAGTAAAAAATATGCGCTATATTTTTATGCTTTACTACAAAAATATAGATTTGGGGTACACGTTATGAAAAAAACTGTTATTGTTATAAACGGTCAGGGCGGATGCGGTAAAGATACTATTTGTACAATTATGTCCAAATACTACAACGTAAAAAACATTTCTACTGTCGATCCCATCAAAGCCATAGCAAAATATGCAGGTTGGCAGGGTGAAAAGGGTGATAAAGCGCGCAAAATGCTTGCCGATTTAAAACAGGTTTTTATTGAATATAACGATTTACCATTAAATTTCGTTAAAGAAGAAATGCAAAAATTCAGTCAAGACGGCAACGATATTATGTTCGTTCACTGTCGCGAAAAAGAAGAAATTGCAAAAATCATCAACTGCGCCACCGTTCATACAATTACCTTACTTGTTAAAAGATTAGATAAGTATTTTGAAAGAAAGGTATACGGCAATTCGGCTGATGACGACGTAGAAAATTATAATTACGACTTTATATACTGTGGCAATAACGAAACTATTGAGGATTTAGAAAAATCCTTTATGGAATATTTTAACACCACAATAAAACCAACCTTAGAAGTTTAATAAATTAAGCCTGCATTATAGCAGGCTTTTTTTATACCGTTCTACTAGTGCAGGTAGTAGTTACAGTTTGACCTGTTCCAGTCCTTGGCAAAACGCCTGAGTTATTATTGCAACAGCAGTTATTAGTATGGCAGTTATTGTTTGCGCTACTGTCAGTAGAAAGTAGGGCTAAAAGTAGCAACAACTGCGTTGTAGATATGGTTGAATTGGAGGTTAACAGTAGTAAAAGTGCAATTAAAGCAAAATTAGAATTCATAAAATTCTCCCTTTTTTACATATTATTAAACTCTTTTACAAAATATGACAAAATGTCTACGCTTGCTCATATTGACATATTTTCTTTTATTGTATAAACTTAATCTAGCTTACAAAATTGCTTTAAAAAGTTTATTTAGGGAGATTATTATGGCAGAAGTTATCATGCTAGACAGGCGCATGCAAACGCTTGTAAACGATTATGTTCCTACAGATGAAGTTTTAAATGATTTGGTTGATTTTTTTACTATTTTTTCAGATTATACACGGCTTAAAATGATTTCAGCACTTGCAATAACAGAAATGTGCGTAAGTGATATTTCCACTATTTTAGGTATCAATCAAACAACGGTAAGTCATCAGTTACGCTTACTTAAAAACCTTAACGCCGTAACTTCAAGGCGGGTGGGCAAGGTTGTTTTTTACTCATTGAAAAACGATATTTTATCGGAGGTGTTATTGAAGGGCGTAGAATTCCTTGGCTTTTAAAAATAAGCTTTATCTGCTTCGTTATTGGCATAAAAATTTGCGTTTTGGCTCAGTTACGTACACTAGGGTACGCGCCTTTCGCCAAATCCGCATTTTTAAGCCACTAACTCGCATCTAAACCTTATTTACAATAAGCCTTATCTGCTACGCGATACTTTGTTCTTTTGTTTTTACCCACATTCCTGCGTACACC
>JAFQBR010000205.1 GCA_017399665.1 Clostridia bacterium
GCCCTTGGCAAAAAGTCTTCAATAAATAAAAAAGGACAACCAAAACTTCCGTTATCGGAAGTTTTGGTGGTGAAAAACGTTTGACAAACTTCCGATAACGGAATATAATTATTATAATAAACAAACTTAAGGGGTGAATAAATGCGATTTGTTTCGGTTAGTGAAATTGCAAAAAAATGGAACGTAAGCGAAAGAATGGTGCGCAGCTATTGTGCGCAAGGGCGCGTGCCCGGTGCGTTTTTAACCGGCAAGACCTGGAACCTGCCTGAAGACGCCTTAAAGCCCGCGCGTGAAAGCTTCAGCCCCCCAGGCGCAAGCAAGCTGTTAACCGCATTAAAGGAGCAAAAGGAATTAAAGCTTAAAGGTGGGATATACCATAAAATACAGATTGAGCTTACGTATAGCTCCAACCACATTGAAGGCAGCACCCTGTCGCACGACCAAACGCGATATATTTTTGAAACCAACACGATTGGCATTGAATCGGCAGTAAACGTTGACGACGTTATTGAAACCGCAAACCATTTTAAGTGCGTTGACTATATTATTGACAACGCCTTAAAGCCCGTCACCCCGGCAATGATTAAAGCCCTGCACCTTATCCTTAAAAGCGGAACGAGCGATAGCCGAAAGTCCTGGTTTAACGTTGGCGATTACAAGAAAATACCAAACGAAGTCGGTGGCGTTGAAACCTGCCCCCCTGAAATGGTTAAGGAAGAAATCAACAGCCTGCTTGAGTGGTATAACAGCCTTGACGTAAAGGGCTTTGAGCAAATTTTGGCTTTCCATACGCGTTTTGAAGCTATCCACCCCTTTCAGGACGGAAACGGGCGCGTTGGCAGGCTTTTAATGTTTAAGGAATGTTTGGCAAATAACGTTGTGCCCTTTATCATTGACGAAGCCCACAAAATGTTTTATTACCGCGCTCTTAAGGAATGGGACAGGCAAAAAGGTTACTTGACCGACACCTGCTTGTCCTGTCAGGACCAGTTTAAGCTCTGGCTGGATTATTTTAAGATTGAATACTGATAAAAAAGCAGTTGTCCGCAAATTAATGACAACTGCTTTTTTGAATTAATATCTTTTACTTTCTCTATAAGTATAAAATTTTGTGTCCAAGGCAAATTTGCCACTGCTGGTGGCAAATTTGCTAAATCGCCATAGGTTACGTAAAATTTACGCATTCTAGCAAGGTTTCTTGGCTCGTTTGCCGTCCTTTTTAATCTAAGTCTAAATAATTAATTTTATAAACGGTTATGTCCTCTTTATTCACTTTGTATTTTAGTTGTAACACCAAAAATGCATATTGTTTTTGTACTATACTTTCAAGTTCCTCGCGAGATAAAATAGCACCTTCATATATATAACGGCCATCTTTAGCTTTATATTCTTCAGCCTTTTCTGCAATTTGCCGTTTTGTTAATTTTTCGATTTCTATTTTTATATCACAACCAAATTCCAATGCTTTATTGACCAATACACAATAACCATCTAATATCGTACTCTCAAATGACTCGATTGCAACCTTGTCTGATAAAGCATTTTTTGTTAATATTTGTTCAACATTTTGCTTTGCTATATTCGAGACATACAACGATTCTGCTTCTTTGATAGATTCTTCAAACGTTGACGGTGAAGCCAATTCTTTGTGAATATCACTTTTAATTTTTAATATTACTTGTTTGCTTATATGTTTGATTATAAAGTCAACATAATTTATAGCAGTACTATTGACCTCTATCATCATCTTTAAAACATTAGGTGCAACTTCGCTTAAATCAAAACCTCCAGTGTACCCCCACTCTTTACTTACAGTACCAACAACAGCTACTTCATACATTTTTGCAAGCTCATCTGTATCTATTAATTCTGTTTCAGCAACCAATTTATCAATTTTCTTTTTATGTAGTTCTCTAATAAAAGTTTCAAATCTTTGACTTTTTTTCTCGCTAATATTATAAAAATCAATTTTTTCACCTTTAACAAAGAACGTCACCAATTTTTGCATATATTCTATTGTAGACCGATCCTCTAATATTTGATCGCCCACATATAATAGAGTTTCATGAAACGCTGGATTTATTGACAGTAGCTTGTTGTAATCGTAAGTCCATACGGTATACGTAGAGAAAAGGTTTGCTAAAAGCCACATAACCCCATGCTTATCATCCATAATTACAAAATGAGCGTCAGAGTCATATATATTCATATCCCAATTATGCTCATTAAGCTTGTAAAAATATAGAAATTCTTCCACATTTAAAGTAAATTTCTGTAAAAATATAGAGTAAAGCGTAGCCCAAGATAATGTTTTTTGGCTCTCGATTACCGGATTATCTTTGATAAACTTTCTTATCCGTACCTTATATTTTTGAGTTACATAGCGTGCTGAATTATGTAAATATTCTAAATGTATGCTAGTTAGCGCAAATATGGTAGTTAGTGCACCTCCATCATTAAAACTATATTTCCACTGCGAGCAAACACGTTTTAATTCGTATGCAAAGCTTAAATCACCCGATGTTAAAGTAGCTGAAATCAATTTTATAGCTATTGACATTATAAAACGCTTATGCTCAACATTTTCATAATGATCAATAAATGGTAGTGAATCAAAAATTAAGTGTATCGTTTTAGTATGCGTCGATACAATTTTAGATGTACTAAACAATACTCTTGTAATTAAGTGTTGATAGTTCCATATTTCTTTATCAGTGAGTTGTATTATATCAAAATCTTTATTAAAAGAAAGTATATCTTTGATGTTTTTGACTACGCGATCCGCCCTTTTATCTCTAATATTTGCATCCAACTTAGCTAAATTGGAAGCGTAGTCGCAGTGTATTTCTATAAGCTTTATAAGTAAGCTTTTGTTATATTCTTTATTTTTACTGTCTTTGTATTTATTGTATAGTTCCTTAATAGTGTGCTTTTCAGTAATAAGATTAATAACAACCGTTTTTAAGTCTGACGGAATAACAACACCTGTCATTATTACTATTTTTAGCCTTTTCATGATAATGCGCAGTATAGTATTATCGTTATGACACATTATTGGCACTTCACTAATACAAATTATAAAACAAAAAGCGATAAGCAGTGTCAAGCAATATAAGCACGTAAAATATATTTCAAAAGTATATGCGATAACACTAATTACAGATAATGAAAGAGCAACAAGTATAATGCATAATATCGAAAAACGCATGCCGGTACGCAATTTTTCAAAATCTCTTCTTGTAATGCCATATATTTTTTCGTTTTGAAGCGATATAGAAATGCTAATCACCGAGACTATACAACAAGCAACTGAAATAATAATTTGACAAAGTATACCAATAAGGTCTCTATGATTATTATCATACTCCTCAACGAAAAACTTATTAGAAAAAATAAAAGATAGTATCCCTACAAATATTAGTACAATTAATGCCACTATAAAAGGTGCGTTTTTTAAGGCAAGCTTTTTCTTTGGTTTTTCCATATAGTCTATCTCCGCTTATAAAATAAAAATATCCACGCTTGAACATAGTATTACGTTTTTTTGCATTATATCATAAGATTTAAGTTTTTGCAACCTTATTATATAAATAAGGCGGCGGATAAATCCGTCGCCTTATGAGTTGTTTGTTTAAACACCATAGGTGTTGTTACAATCCGTTAAATTTTATAAAAATTTAGATTTTTATGAATTGGGGGGATTAGCCTACTAATTTATACAAGTAAATTGCTTGTTGACCAGTATAAGAGCTAGATTTATAGTAACGGAAACGATTTTGGTCAGATGCCTTATTGAATCTTAAATAAGCACCACCACTCACGATATTTACTGAACCATCACTATTTAAAGAAATCGTGTTGGTGTATTTTGTTGATGTACTTGATTTTAAGCCGTTAGCGTTACTTGTTTGACCAATATAGTAACCACTTGCACTAATAACATGACCATCAGCATCAATTGTAAAGCTTGCTGCATTGTTTGTTGTATCCAATGCTATTTCGTTATTATTAATTGTAACAGCAATCGTATTGCTTACAGCGTCAAGTGTTGTTAAACTACCATCGAAAGCAACCTTGCCAGCTTCGTAAACGATTAAGTATGTACCAGTCCAATCTGCTGGAGCAGAAGTTACTTTAACCCATTTTTGAGTTGATTTTACTTCAGTACAGCCTTCGTTTTGACATTTGCCAGTTGATTCGTTAAAATCGTGACCAAGTGCATCAATTGGTTTTGTATCTGCTACTTTACCGCAAACTGTGCAGTAATCTGTTTCCACGCCAGCTTCTGTACAAGTTGGAGCTTTTGTTTGTACATATTCACCACTTGGTGTATGACCAGTTTTTTCTTCACCTGCTACTCTATTTGTTATTTGACCACATAAGTTGCAAACGTCTGCTGTATAACCATCTTCTTCACAAGTTGGTGCTGATACAACTGTTGTGTTAATATGTTCACATTCATTTGAACCAGCGTAAACTATTTCGATAGATTTGATATAAATAGCTTTTGCAGAATTGTTTGCGTAGGTTAATGTTAATTCTTCACTAGAATTAATTTCAAAAGTATATTCAGTTGCTGTAGACGTAAGATTTTGTGTTGCTTTTACTGCGGTGCCAGCTTTAACAGTTAATGTAGCAACGATACTGCTTGCACCAGAAGTGTTTATTCTAATAGTTGATACAGTTTTTGTAGGTGTTGTTGTTAAAACAATTCCTGTTGCAGGGTTACCTGCTGAACCAATTTGCATACCCTTTGTGCCGTCAACATTTCCATAATACTCACTAGCTTTAAAAGTGATATTATAAGACCATACATCAAATGTACCGCTTGTAGAAGCTATATCATTTTTTGTTAATGTGTGTGAAACTGAATTACCTTCTTCAACAACAGGCTCAACTGTTATAGCTGCAAATGCGAATAAAGTATCGACTGACCAAAGTTCTATATGGAGTTCGTTGGCTGCTTCGTAAACAACAACCTTTTCAAGTGCGTCTGTGTCACCAATCCACATTGGGGCAGCAAAATGTACCCATTGCCAATCAGCGGTTTCGGTAACTTCGATAGCAGCTTCGTACTTGCCGTCAACTAAATCCCATTTCTTTTTAGCAGCAAGACCTGCTAATTCTTCTAAATCGGTAAAATAGCCTTTAACCGTTGCTTTTTTACCATCTTTAAGTGTAGCAACTGTGTAATCAATCCTATCTTTCTTAA
>JAFQBR010000206.1 GCA_017399665.1 Clostridia bacterium
AAATGTACAAAAGCGCAACTATGGTATGGGAATCCTTAGGTGGGGATCTTTTAAGAAATGCAAAGGCAACCACGGGCGTTCGTTTAGATTTTCATGCTAATTCCAAATTTATCAAGGTTAAACTGGGTTCTTTTGGAAAATACGAGGTAAAAGTAAACGAAGTATTAAAAGAGCGTATGTATTTTCGGAAGAAAATCAAAAAAAAGAAATAATGCTCGTGTTTGATGATAATAATGATAATCATATAGTTATATCACTGCCATCTCATAGAGAGCCTGGTGTTATTTCGGAAGTTGAAATAGATAAGGGTGCATTTATTAGGCCTTATATTTTCGATAGGAAATTTTTGTTTTTAGGTGACTCGATTACTCAAGGTTACTCAAGTAAATATGATTTCAATTCGTATGCTTATCAAATAAGCCATTATTATAATGTTGAAAGCGTAATTCAAGGGATTGGCGTATCGTTTTTTGTGCCAGAAACAGTAATGTCAATAGGTTATATTCCTGACGTTATTTTCATTGCATATGGAACTAATGATTTTATGTGTTTAAAAAGCCTTGATGAGTTGAAAAATAAGGTAAAAGCCTATATTAAGGCTTTAAAATCAATATATACAGATATAAAACTTATTGCTATTACCCCCATTTGGCGAAAAGATGAAGGGGAGTTAAGGGCAATGGGGGTATTTAAGGATTGTTGTGATTGCATCAAAAAAGCTATGCTGGAATTAGATGTGAAAATAATTTACGGCGATAAATTAGTTCCACCATTAAATGAGTTTATGGCGGACAGTATTCATCCTAATGATTTAGGTTTTTTTGCATATACTTTAAATCTATTAGATCAGCTACAGGATAAAATTTAAATAAAAAGAAAAAATATTAATAATTTAAAGCCGAGTGGATTAAAAAAATCCGCCCGGCTTTTGAGTTATTTAAATCGTGAAGTTTAATGGTCCTTTCAAAATAATTTTCTAGTTTTGCAAAATTTATATAGTATTATAAGAATAACTCTGTCGACTAAATATAGGGTTCGACAGAGTTATTCATGGCACTCCCAGCGGGAATCGAACCCACAACTAGCCCTTAGGAGGGGCTTGTTATATCCATTTAACTATGGAAGCGTGCTATTTTTTTAATAAAAAATGATAATTGATGGTTGATAACAATATGTTGATAGTAAATATACGTTTAAATGCTTAACAATTTTACTATATTTTACTCTTTAAGTCAAATTTTGGGCAATTATTTTAAAAAAAAGGTAAAACTTTTGAATAAAATTCATTTTTTGCTTGTAAAATTATAAAAAGAATGTTACAATAGTATTATACTAAATAGTTCGTAAGCTGTTTTATGCTTGGGAGGGTTTTATGAAAATTTATAAGGTAGTACCTTGTGCAGGTTCAATAGTTGTTTCAAAAAAAGAAACGGCGCAGAATGCTATCGTAAGATTTTTTGATATTATTAAACAGGAATGTGTAGACGGTTGGGAATTTCACTCAACAGCTCCCGTTGTAATCACAAGAAAGTTGTCTAAGTTCAAAAGTCGCGATGAAAAGTACAATGCTTTTGTTTTCGTTAAAGAAGTAGCAACAAAATAATAAGTAAATTAAAAGTTAAAGCACAACGAAATTTCACTTTTTTCTAAGGGTAATTTTGTTGTGTTTTTGTTTGCAAAAAATGCAATAGTGAATGGCGAAAAAAGAAGAGAAAAAGGGCTTAAAAAAAATAATAACTAAATTATAAATTGATAAATAAAAAGTTGTAATTTAAAATAAAAGGTTATATAATATTAAGCGTTAAATATAAAAATTTGTGTTTAAAAAAACAAAAAAACTAATAGAGTATTTATAACACAATAGCTTAAAAATGGCGCTATAGGTCGATAAACGGTTATTTCAAGGAAGAATAATAATGACAACAGAGGATATTTTAATTATTTTAGAGGTGCTTGGCACGGTTGCCTTTGCAATCTCTGGTGCGCTTGTTGCAATAAAGGTAAAATACGATATTTTTGGGGTATGCGTCGTAGGTGTGGTAACTGCTGTTGGCGGTGGTATTATGCGCGACTTAATAATAGGTGAAATTCCCCCTGCGATATTTACTAAATTTTATATTGTACTAATAGCGCTAGTAACATCTCTTTTAGTTTTTGTAATCTCTTATTTTAAAAGAAAGGATTTTAATGAATTAAAGGAAAAAATAGAGCAGGTAAACAACTTTTTCGATGCAGTTGGACTTGCAGCCTTTACCGTAATGGGTATGGAGCTTGCATTTACAAATGGGCTATCTTCAAACCTGTTTTTATCTGTAACGATGGCTCTGTTAACGGCTGTTGGCGGTGGAGTTTTGCGTGACTTGCTTACCGAAACCCAGCCGTATATATTCAAAAAACACATTTACGCATCGGCATCATTACTTGGCGCATTTCTATATTTTGGGCTGGAAAAACTATTTGAAATCAAAATGCTTTCAACACTATCTGGCTTAATTTTTATAATAGGTATACGACTTTTAGCTACCAAATACCGTTGGAGCTTGCCAAAAATCAAACTTGAAGAATAACCTAGGAGGGAATAAACTTATGAAAATGGACGCAATTATAAAGCCCGCACGCGAGAAAGGTTTAGATCTTGTAAGAAAAGAAATTCCGACCATAACTTACGGTCAGGCTCTAATAAAAATTCACTATACAGCCATTTGTGGAACAGACGTACATATTTATGATTGGAACGACTGGGCTCAGGCAACTATAAATCCTCCCTTAACAATAGGGCACGAGTTTGTTGGCGAGATAGTTGAAATTAAAGGCTCTAGCGACAACTTTAAGGTGGGCGACATAGTAAGTGCAGAAGGGCACGTAGTCTGCGGTAAATGTAGAAACTGTAGAGCAGGCAGAAAGCATTTGTGTCCGAATACAGCTGGCATAGGTGTAAACCGTGACGGTATTTTTGCTGAGTACGCAGTTGTACCCATAAGCAACCTATGGCTTTGTGATACAAAGAGTATTCAAGAAAAGATGTACGCTATTTTTGACCCACTAGGCAACGCAACTCACACCGCGTTAAAGTTTGGTATGGTGGGCGAAGACGTTTTAATAACCGGAGCAGGTCCAATAGGCATTATGGCTGCGGCAATTTGTCGCCATGTTGGAGCAAAGAACGTTGTTCTTACAGATATAAGCGATTACAGATTAGAACTAGCTAAAAAAGTTTGCCCATCTATAGTAACTGTTAACACAAAAAATAAGCACTTAAAAGAGGTTCAGCGAGAGATAGCCATGGTAGAAGGCTTTGATATCGGTCTAGAGATGAGCGGTAGTCCCATTGCGTTTAACGAAATGATAGATAATATGATAATGGGTGGAAAGATAGCAATGCTAGGTGTTCAAGGAAAAGACACACAGGTTGATTGGAACAAAGTAATTTTTAACATGCTAACCATTCAGGGTATTTACGGAAGAGAAGTGTTTGAAACTTGGCATAAAATGACGGCGATGTTAAAGTCGGGCTTAGACCTTTCAAGCATTATTACCGCAGAGTTAAAATACACCGATTTTGAAAAAGGCTTCGAAATGATGCATAGTGGAAAGTCTGGCAAAATTATTTTGGACTGGACAAAATAAAATATCGTATTTTATATTAATAAAAGGTTAAAAGGCTGTCTATAGGTCGATTATCGGCGCATTTTTATTAAAAACAGCAAAAAAATGCCAAAAAATGGTAAAAAGTGCTTAAAAACCTGTCTATAGGTCGATTATCGGCACATTTTTTAACAAAAATAGCTAAAACCTAATTAAAGGAGCGTTAAAATGATAGATAAAAAATATTATCAATCCATACTTGATGGAATAAAGGAAAGTGGGCTTTGGAAGGAAGAAAGAATTATAACAACGCCTCAAAACGCTAAGATAGACACAACCAAGGCAGACGGAGTTTTAAACTTCTGTGCCAATAACTATTTAGGCCTTTCTAATAATGAAGAGCTTAAAAAGACGGCAATGCAAAGCTATGAAAAATACGGTTACGGAATGTCTAGCGTGCGCTTTATATGCGGAACACAAACTGTACATAAAGAGCTGGAAAAGACGATTTCTGAATTTTTAAGTACGGATGATACTATTTTATACAGTAGCTGTTTTGACGCCAACGGTGGCTTGTTTGAAACTATAACCACAAAGGAAGACGCAATTATTTCAGACGAGCTAAACCACGCAAGCATAATTGACGGCGTTCGCCTTTCTAAGGCAACAAAATACCGCTATAAAAACAACGATATGCAAGACCTTGAAGAAAAGCTTAAAGAGGCTACGTTAAGCGGTGCAAAGCAAAAGGTAATTGTAACAGACGGCGTATTTTCTATGGACGGCATAATTGCCAATCTAAAGGGAATTTGTGATTTAGCAGACAAATATAATGCGTTAGTTGTTGTAGACGATAGCCACGCAACAGGCTTTGTTGGCGACACGGGTAGAGGGACTCCCGAATATTGCGGTGTACAAGACAGAGTAGATATAATTACCGGCACGTT
>JAFQBR010000207.1 GCA_017399665.1 Clostridia bacterium
GCTCCCATTAACGTAAGTGAATACGGTGGAATTGCTATGAATATTAGCGAAGATAAAAACGACGTTAATACCGCTTGGGGATATGGCAACGGCGAAAATTCTTCTGCAAAGCTTGTTGATAGAATTATTGAGCTTAATAATATTATTATGCAAAGCGAAAGAATATCTGGCCTTTGTTATACTCAACTTTACGACGTAATGCAAGAGCAAAACGGACTTTTAACTTACAGCCGTAAGTTTAAGTTAGATGAAGAAGATATTAAACGACTTAATAAAAACTTTAATCAAAAAGCAAAAATAGAAGATTAATAATTTGTTTAAAGCTTAAATCAAAGCACCCTGTATCTGTTGGGGTGCTTTTTGTTTTGCGTACGTTAAGCTTATACTGCTAACAAGTAGTAAAGTGCAGTTAATCGACCTATAGAGGGGCTTTTTTAATATTTTTTTATTAAAAATAATTAAAACAATAATAAAAAAGAGTAAAATTTTGACAAAAATTTTTTAAAAAAGGTGAAAAAGCGCTTAACAAAAAGCATATAATTGTGGTATTATATTTAATAATACTTTTTTAATGGCAAAAAATTTACTTGGTATGGAAAAAGAAAAATTTCGTCAATGGGCTCAGTCACTTGGCTTAAAAACAGGTACTGAGCTTGAAAAAAGAATGGAATTTAAAAATGCTGAAATTCAGCAGACGGGTACGGAAAATGAAAGTACGTTACCCGATTTTGCCGTACAAGAAATGCAAAATGATTTCTTTTTACTGCCACAAAACTATACGAATAGATACAATCTTATAAGGGGGGATTTCCCACCGATAGAAGTAAGCGAGGCGCTTAATATGTGCCTAGATAAATTTGGCGCGGTAGATATTGAATATATTGCCTCTCTTTCCTTACTTTCTTTAAAAGACGTAATTTTATCGCTTGGCAGTAAGATTTATCGAGATCCCGATTTTGAGGGAGAATTGTTTTTTAAAGGTTGGATTTACGAAGAAGAATATTTGTCTGGCAACCTCATGCGTAAATACAATAAACTTAAAGAAATTCCCGGTGTAAACAAAACTGTGTATGCTAAAAATATAAAGGCACTTGAAAACGTTTTACCTCCCAAGCCACAGTTTAGTGATTTATATCTTTGCTTGGGCGCGCCTTGGATTCCTGCAAAATATATAACCGATTTCGTTCAGTATTTATATAGGGTATCGGTAGTAAGGAATAAACGTATTTGCGAAGTGGTTTACCAGCGCGAGATTGCAAAATGGACGGTTGTTTTAAATGTAGACGTGCGCTCAACGGTGCTTGCAAGCAAAACGTACGGCACAGAACGTATGGATATGTTTAAAATCTTGGAAAAAACCCTTAACCACGAGCAAATAAGAATTGCAGATAACGAAGTAAGCGGTGAAAAGAAATCACGAAAGCTAAACCGCGAGCAAACAATGCTTGCTGAAGAAAAGCGCACAAGATTAAAAGAAGCTTTTGTGTCTTATCTTTCAACCTTACCCCAAGAGCAAAAGCAAGAGCTTGTTGATATTTATTATAATAAGTACTGTACTTACATTCCGCGCAGATTTGACGGGCAAAGCTATACTTTTAAGGGAAACGTTAAAGGGGTAACCTTATACG
Source organism: Clostridia bacterium (assembly GCA_017399665.1). The sequence goes on from JAFQBR010000207.1 coordinate 1,629, forward strand.
ATTACCAAAGAACGGCAGTGGTAAGAATAATGCGTTCTAAGTCTACTTTGCTTGCGCACGACGTTGGAGCAGGTAAGACTTATGCAATGATTGCAGCCGCCCACGAAATGTTTTTAAGAAGAAATAATTTTAAAAACATGATAGTTGTGCCAAATTCTATATTAGCGCAATGGGCAATAGATTATAAATTACTTTATCCAGACGCTAACGTTCTGGTCGTTGCGCCACAAGATTTTACGCCACAGCTAAAAGCGCAAACGCTTGTTAAAATGCGCGATGGAAATTATGAGAGTATTCTTATTTCTTACAGCACCTTTGAAATGATAGAAAGCGGATTTATTCAAGCAGAAAAGGATGCGAAAGACAAAGTAGAAATTATTGATAAGGCGCTTCAAAACAACATGCTTAAAAAGGTCAAAATAAGAAACAAGCTTAACGGCCTTTTACAAAAAGAAAAGTCAGATTTGTTAACGACTATTCAAGAATACCATAAAAAGCAAAAGGAGCTTGAAAACACAGTTACCTTTGAAGACCTTTCAATTACGGCATTATTTATAGATGAAGCACATAATTATAAGAATTTACCGCTTGAAAGTTCACTTGGTCAAATTAAGGGTATTAACGTTGAAGGGTCGCAAAAATGCGCAGACGTATACCTAAAAACGCGTACAATTAGCGCAAAAGAGGGTGGTAGATTAATTTTTGCAACAGGCACGCCCGTTACTAATTCAGTTGCCGATATTTTTGTTATGCAAAAGTATCTTGCAAACGATAATTTAATTTTTAGCGACGTAGACCACTTTGATAATTGGGCGGGAACTTTTGGCGAAGTTACACGCGGTTATGAAATTGACGTTGATACTGAAAATTACAGAATAACCACCCGTTTTAATAAGTTTAATAACCTTTCTGAACTTTCTAAAATGATAAACTATTTTACCGATTTTCAAGTTGCCGATAAAGACGGCTTGCCAACGGTTGAAAGTATTAAAACGGTAGTTGTGCAAAAAACAGCCCTTCAAAAGCAGTTGCTTTCTGAAATTTCTGAAAGAGTTGATAAAATAAGGGCAGGCGAGGTTGAAAGAAAGGAAGATAACCTTTTAAAGGTTACAACAGACGGCAGAAAGCTAGCGCTAGATGCAAGGCTTGTTACTGAAGAGGAAGGGCATACCGGCAATAAAATTCAAGAGTGCGCCTTAAAGGTTGCAAGCGTATATTATAAAAACCCCGGAAAAACACAGCTTGTCTTTTGCGATATAGGTACGCCAAAGCAAGGTTACAACGTTTACGACCATTTAAAGAGTAAGCTTGTTGCCTTTGGAATTGGCGAAGAAGAGATAGGTTTTGTGCATGACGCAACAAGCGATCAAAAACGTGCAAAATTATTTGAAAGTGTTAATAACGGTGCTATACGCGTACTTATTGGTTCAACGTTTAAGCTTGGAACGGGTGTTAACGTGCAGGAAAAACTAATTGCAATTCACCATTTAGACGTACCTTGGCGACCTTCTGATATGGTTCAAAGAGAAGGTAGACTTGTAAGAAAGGGTAATACGAACGAAAAGGTTTTTATTTACAGATACGTCACCGACGGAAGCTTTGACGCATATTCGTGGCAATTACTTGAAAACAAGCAACGCTTTATAACCGAGCTTTTAACAGGTACTGCAAAGGGAGCAGATGAACGCCGTCTTGACGATGCAGTTCTTTCTTATGCAGAAGTTAAGGCTTTAGCTATTGGTAATCCTCTTGTTAAAAGTAGGGTAGAAACTGTAAACGAAATTGCAAGGGTAAAAACACTTTATAACGAAGAGCAAAAAAGAATTTGCGAGGTTGAATACATTAAAAACACCTTGCCTAATAAGATTGCAGAGCTTAAGCTTAAGCTTAAAGAAATTAGACAGGATAGCAAGCTTGTGCAAGAGCTTCCTGAAGTACAAAACAAAATGGCGCTTGGCGAGTTAATTACAAAAACAGTAAACGAAAACGCCATGTCTACCAAGGAAATCTTTATTGCAAGCATCGGCGCGTTTAAAATCTTTTTACCTGCAAACTTTAACAAAATTCACCCATACTTGGTTGTGCTTGGTCATTCGCGCTATACGGTAGACCTAAACACCTTTGGTATAGGCGCAGTTATAAAAATAGAAAACTTTTTGGCGTCGTTAGAAGAGCGCGCAAAGCTTGTTTACCGCAATTTAAGCGGATACGAAATGCAACTAAAGCAAGCGCAAAGTGCTATGGACGAAAGAGAAAAGTATCTTGAAAAGATAAACGAATTAAACGAAAGGTTAAAAGAAATAGACAAACAAATAGGCATACAGTAGATTGTATATAAACAAAAAAGGAAGGGAAAAAGCCCTTCCTTTTTTTGTTTTTTAAATACTTAATAATCGACCTATAGCGCCACTTTTTATTACTTTTAGGCGCAAAATATAACGTTTTTATGCGTTAGAAAGTGCTTCTTTTTTTAAGTTGCTTAATCTTACTTTTACGCCACCGCATAAAAGCTCAGAATAAGAAAAACTTGTTTTGCCTAAAAATTCCCCATGCGGTAAAATTGTAAAAAGAGCTGGGTAAACGCCAACAAGCCTGCCAGAATATCTTGCCACCTTATTTCTGCCAAGGTTAACAAGAACGTCTAAGTCCTTTCCCTTTAAAGCGGATATATATTTTTTTGCATCTTCTAAACTTGGTGTTTTTTTAATCATACGCTAATTATTGCCACTTTTTTTGCAAATTATGCCTAGTCAAGTAAATAGAAAAAACAAACTATTACGAAGTGTATAAAATTTATTTTAGTCTTTAACTAAAGTAATTTTTACCGCCTTAAAAAAATCAACCATTGTTTGTGATATAGCAAAAACAAAAAAGGCCTGATAACAATCAAGCCTTTCGTTTTTTATAAAAATTATAGTTTGATAACTGTTTGACCGCCCATAAAAGGTCTTAAAACTTCGGGAACAGTAACAGATCCGTCTGCGTTTTGGTATTGCTCAATAAGAGCGGGGAATACACGTGATGTTGCTAAGCCACTACCGTTAAGTGTGTGTAAAAATTCGGGCTTACCAGATTTTGAATCACGGTATCTAGTGTTGTTTCTTCTTGCTTGGTAATCGTTAGCATTAGAAACAGAGCTTACTTCTTTGTAAATACCCATAGAAGGAATCCAAACTTCAATATCGTAAGTTCTTGCCATTGATGCAGAGCAGTCGCCAGCGGCAAGTTTGCTTAATCTAAAGTGTAAACCTAACTTATCCATAAGTGAACAAGCCTTGCCAACAAGTTCTTCAAAGGCTTTTGCAGAGTGGTCGGGATGAGCATATTGTACCATTTCGATTTTGTTGAATTGGTGGCCGCGGATCATACCTCTTTCTTCTGCGCGGTAGCTACCTGCTTCTTTACGGTAGCAAGGTGTATA
>JAFQBR010000208.1 GCA_017399665.1 Clostridia bacterium
ATAATGACGACGGTAGCTTAATCGTTAGCGGTTCAGCAGCGTTCGGTGGTGCGATTACTGCTCCTGCAAATCCTGTTAAGGCTGCTACTCCTGCAAACACTTATTCGTTTGTTGGTTGGGACTTAGACGGCGACGGCAATGCTGACGAAATCCCTGCTCAGCTTAACGGCACTATTAAAGCAGTTGCTCTTTACAGCGCAACGGTTAGACAATACACTTATAAATTCTATAACGCAGACGGAAGCGAATTATTATCACAGGGAACTGTTGATTACGGCACGGTTATTACCGCTCCTAAGCTAGAAAGTTTATACGGCTGGGACTTAGACGGTGACGGAGCTGTTGAAAGCTTACCCGTTAAAATTGTTGAAAGCTTTACTGCAACCGCAGTTTTAGGCGTTGCTCCATACGAAAATGCAACTGTTATTTTCGACCCCGCTGCTTTAAGCGAAATGCCACTAAGCACTTATTCATATAATAGTGAAATTAACCTTTGTACAGTTAACAGTTTACCTGTAGCAAACGAAAAAGCTCCAACAGGTAAGGTTGCTCAGTTTAACTACAAGTATACTGACGGCACAAAGACTCAAAACGGCTCTTCCTACGTTCAGTTAGATATTCCTTACGCAGGTGACGTTTCTAACTTCCAAGGCTATGCAATTTGGGTAGATATTCCTGCAACCGAAGAAGCGTTTATCGGTGGTTTAAAGTTTAACGGTCAAAGACTAAGCGGTACTTTTGCAACCGGTTGGACAACTATTAGTAGTACAGGTGAAATTGCAACTCACAAGGCAACGTGGCAAGGCGAAGGGGACTTCCCACAATTAGGTAAAGGCTTTACCGGTTGGGTTATTGCAGATAAGAGTATTTACGGCGCAGGTATCGAACCTAAGGCAGATGGACACTTATATTTCCAAATTAAGGCAACAGGTAGAACCACACCTTACGTTTTCAACTTCGGTCAAGTCTTAATTTACAGCGATAAAGAGGCTATTATTAGCGAGCTTGCTGACGTAAATAGAGAAAAAATTATGCAATACACCTTCAGCGACGGAAACGGTCATATTTATAAAGCCGGTCAAGTTGATGCAGGCGAAAGCATAATAGTTCCTGCTGATCCCGTTCACGAAAATCCCAATATGTTCTTTGCTGGTTGGGACGTTAACGAAGACGGCAATCCCGATGAACTTCCTGCAGACGGTATTATTACTAAAAACCTTAATGCAGTTGCATTATTCTATCACGTAGAAGCATTTGAAACCTTCAACCCCGGCGTTATTAAGGGTTGGGCGCAAGAAGGCGCAACGGTTTCTATTAGCGCGGTAGATTACAGCGCATCACCAACAGATAAAGCAATTCGCGTAACCAAAACTTATGATGCTGACCTTACTAACTATGCAAAGCTTACTCTTCCTGCTACAAAGCAACCTAAGGGTATGGCAATTTGGATGGACGCTTCAGAACTAAACGGTTTTGGTATGCAATTATTCAAAAATTGGGTTGCAAAGCAACACATTAATGAAAACGGTGATTACGTTTACTTCTACGGCGAAGACGGTTCACTTAGCAAAATAGAAGGATGGCGTGCGTTAAAAGTTCCCGCTAAGTTCAAAGGCTGGATGATTATCCCCATGAGCGTATTCGGAAGCGGTAAAGAAATTGTAACAGGCGATTACTTCCGTTTTGGTATTGACTCTGAAGAAGATGGCAACACCAATTTCGCAGGAACGTTCTATTTTGGCGAAGCTCTTACTTTTGAATGTGAAGTAGAAACATTTATTAAACAAATCAATAAGCGTGTTTACGCATTTGTTGATCACGACGGTAGCTTTATTTCAAGTGGTATGCTTGGCGAAGGCGAACACTTTACAGTTCCTGCTAATCCCACTCGTGAAGGTTGGGTATTCGTTGGTTGGGACGTAGACGGCGACGGCAATGCTGACGAGCTTCCCACAAGCTTTGAAAGAACGTTTAAGGCAACTGCTGTTTATACAAGAGAGTTTACCTATAAGTTCGTAACAGAAGAAGGCGAAGTTGTTTTAGAAGCAACCAAGGAATTCAACTCACTAATTCTTCCTCCTTTCCGTTATCTTGAAAATCATCCTATGTATACTTACAAGGTTACATACGTTGGTTACGAAGAGGGTATGAGACTTACTGAAAACGTTGAATTTGTTGTAAAAGCAGAAGTAATTGCAGTAAAACAATTTAATTATTCATTCGTAGTAGATGGTAACGTTGTTGAAGAAGGCACTTTAGAAGCAGGCTCTGTGAGTACTGCTCCTGCTAATCCTACAAAGGATGCAGAAGAACACGCATCTTATAGCTTTATCGG
>JAFQBR010000019.1 GCA_017399665.1 Clostridia bacterium
TCAGAAATAATATTATCATCTGCGGTGGCGGTTGTGTTTACTATGGTCATTCTTGCAGAAACTCTCTTGTTTAAATTAATGTATTCATCAAGAGAAATGTCTGGCCAGAAGTTTACAAGCTGAATAACTTCATTCTTGCTTCCAATACGGTCTATTCTACCAAAACGCTGAACAATTCTAACTGGATTCCAGTGAATATCATAGTTAATGCAGATATCGCAGTCTTGCAAGTTTTGACCTTCAGATATACAGTCCGTACTAATAACAACGTCTATTTCCTTATTTTCATTAGGATAAATAACGTCTTTGTGCTTAGATAACGGTGAATATAAAGTTAACAATCTGTCTGTTTGCGCAGAACCACCAACGTTGGTTTTATTATCGTTACCACCAGAGATTCTTGCTGAATACAATCCGTATTTTTCTAATAAATAACCAGATAATGTTTGATATAAATATTCTGCCGTATCTGCAAAAGCAGAAAAGATTAAGAACTTTTTATTACCTGCGTTTATTGGGTTTTGTATTTTTTCATCAATTAAATGCTTTAATTCTTGAAGTTTTTTATCTTCCTTAGGGGTTACCCTTTGCATTTCATTGTAAATAGAAGTTAAAATTTCTATATCGTGAACAATGTCTCTTTTCCAGGTTATAACGTCAATATCTGCAAGTTCAATTTTAATAGTTTTTCCACTTGAAATCTTTGTGAATGAATACATTTCATCTTCATCAGGATCTTCAATAACAAACCTTGCTATATCTTTCATTATGCTTGCCTTGCTATTGCCTTTTTCATAACTCTCAATTAAAGCTACTGTTTCTTTGTTGATTTTTATTAAGTTTTCTAACGTTAATCTAAACGCATAAACACTGCTTTCTAAGCGCTTTAAAAGGTTTATTGTCATTAATCGCTTTATGCCGTTTTCGCGGTATCTTTGACGGGTAAAGCTTTGGCCAAATGAATTGATTTGGGATTCTTCATCCTGTAAGTCTATTTTATATAATGCTTCATACTTTTCGTATTTAGAGGGGAAAAGCATTGCAAGGGGTGCATATACGTTCATCGTTGTTGCTAACAATTTGTTGTATATGTCTTTATATTTCATAACAGTTGGATTATCTGTTAATTTTGGATAAAACGACTTTGTTGGTAGCCTTTCGGGGAACTTTCCTATGTCGTTTATGTTATAAAATTTTTGAATATGTTTACGGCTTCTTGCTATGGTTACACTATCAAGAATAACAGAAAAATCAATATCAAGTTTTTCCATTAAATCTTCAGCTTTTCGCTCCTCAATAGGCAATTTACTCCATGCATTAAACACTTTTTGCGCATTTCTGAAGATAGACTGAATGTCTTTCGTTGTTTCAAGGGTTGCATTCATCTCTGCATAATCGCCACAGTAAGCCAATAATAATTGATTTTTTAAATCATTATATCGGTTATTTACTGGCGTTGCTGAAAGCATTAATACTTTGGTTTTTACACCATCTTGCATAATGCGCTTCATTAAAAAGTCATAACGCGTGTCTTTATCTTTGTATGCAGAATTGTTGTTTCTAAAGTTATGGCTTTCATCAATTACAACCAAGTCATAATTGCCCCAATTTACAGTCGCTAAATCCATATTACCGCTTTTTCCAGATACCCTGCCTAAATCGGTATGGAATAGCACGTCAAAACGTATTCTGTCTTTATAAAAAATATTGGTCGTTTTATTGCCTTGATACTGAGTCCAGTTCTGCTCTAACCTTTTTGGGCAAAGAACTAAAATTGACTTATTTCTAAGCGAATAATAATGCATTACTGCTAAGGCTGTGAAGGTTTTACCTAAACCAACGCTGTCTGCTAAAATACATCCATTATACCTTTCCAATTTATTAATAATGCCTACCGCACCGTCTTTTTGGAAGTTATAAAGCTTATTCCAAATAAGGCTATTTTTAAAACCTGTTGCTTCATTTGGCATAAAATCTTCATTAAGGTCGTGTAAAAACTCGTTAAAAATGTTATAAAGGATTATGAAATATATAAATTCAGGCGAATTTTCTTTATAACAAGAGGATATGTAGTCAACTATTGCATTTGTTATGTCTTCAAGTTGTAAATCACTTTCCCACAAGCGGTCAAACTCAGAAATAAAAAACTTACTCTGCTCTGGTATGTCAGTTTTCATAATACCAACAAGCTTGCTTTCCTTTTTTTCATAACCTAAATCAGCCGCAGTAAAACCGTCTATAGGTGTGTAATGAACCTGGCCGTATTCGCTTTCTACGTTCACCATAGTTTGCGTGCTAATTGACTCTTTAAGCGATTTTATTTGAACCTTCCTTCTAATCCAATCGGCACATTCGCGCGCAATCGCCTTTTGCGTCATTTGGTTTTTTAAGCGAATTTCAAACTCCGTTCCGCAAAGACCGCTCTCAGCTAGTTTTGGTATAAAAAACTCTCTTTCTTCTTTTTTGATATTGTCATTGATTTGGTTAGGAATAAACGTGGGCGTGGTAAATAAGAACTTTAACTCCTTTATGGACTCAAGTTCCTTTTTTAACGCAGAATAAGCGTAAATAGAAAAGCAAGATGCTGCTATTCTTAATTTACTATCTGTCTTTATTTCCTTTTTTAAATCA
>JAFQBR010000209.1 GCA_017399665.1 Clostridia bacterium
ATAACGGTAAGTGAAGATAATGCAAACTTTAAAGATATAGACGGTAATTTATATACTAAAGACGGAAAAACCTTATTACAGTATGCAATAGGTAAAAAAGACTCTTCGTTCACTATACCAAACGGTGTAGAAACTATTGGTGATAGGGTGTTCTCTGATTGCTCTAGTTTAACGTCAGTAGTAATAGGTGATAGCGTAACTTCTATTGGTTCTTATGCGTTCGAGAATTGCTATAGTTTAACTTCGATAGTAATTCCAAATAGCGTAACTTCTATTGGTTCTTATGCGTTCTATTATTGCTCTAGTTTAACAAGTATAATAATTCCAAATAGTGTAACTTCTATTGGTGGTTCTGCGTTCTATAGTTGCAGAGGATTAACTTCGATTAAATACCGTGGAACACAAAGCCAGTGGAATGCTATTTCAAAGGGCTATGAATGGGATAATTATACAGGTGACTACACCATGACCTATAATTACACAGGCGAATAAAAAACAAAACAAAAAAATAAGAGCTTGGTTTTATATTGCCGAGCTCTTTTTTTATGCCCGTATGTAGCGATAATCGACTTATAGGGCTGTTTTTTATGGTTTTATGTATTAAAAGAAAGAGATTCTATCGCCTAACGGCTCCAGAATGACAGAGGAGGATAATGCTAAGTATATTTTATGTCACTTGGGAACGAGCGAAAGCGAAGTGATAGAATCTAAAAAGAAAAAGTGAGATCTTTCGACTGCGCTCAACATGACTGTTGGTGGTCATTCTGAGCGAAGTGATAACGCAGTCGAAGAATCTAAATAGCTAAAGCTAGCTAAATCGCTAAAGCGAATGAATATGCCCTGCAGGGGTTTAATCGTTTGCGCTCTTAGTGCTTAGTATAACGTGGTTTTGACTACGTGCAGGCTTGCAACTTATAGCACATAAAAGGCTTTTTTATTTTATACCACACAGGAGACAAGGAATGTAATATTGTGAGCATTTGAACTTAAAATGCCTGTTTTTTTGTCATTATTTGATTGTATCAATCAAAATTCAAAATAAATATTGACAAAAACGTTCAAAAAGATTAAAACATAATGCGGTTATTGTTAAAATATACTAAAGTATATTATTTAAAAGCGCGCGTATGCGCTAAAAAGCAATAAAACTCAAATGATAAAAAATTTTTTAAATAACTTTAAGGCAAAAGTTATTAAAAGGAGAGGATAAAAATGAGCGAAATGAATAAAAAATATGATGCTCTGTTTACACCTTGGAAGATAGGCAACGTAGAAATAAAAAACAGAATCGTAATGTGTCCAATGGGCGGAACTTCACTTTTTGGGTGGTTTGAGCTTGGTGGTTGCCATTTCGATAAAGAGGCGGCAAAACTCTTTTTAGAAAGGGCAAAAAATAACGTTGGTTTAATCATACCCGGTATTGCGCCTTTGCGTGATACTTTTTGGGGTAAGTGGCTTTGGCAAAACGAAAAGATGTTTAAAGAGCTTAAGGAATTTATGGATGAAATCCATAAAACAGGCGCAAAGCTTTTTGTTCAGCTAACTGCAGGCATGGGGCGTTCTTGGGCTATAACAGAGCTTGTTGCACCCTTGCACAGAAATAAATTTACTAGGGCGCTTATTAAGCCGATATTAGATACCTCGCACGAGCTTGCAAGCCCAAGCCCACAGCCTTCGCGTTGGGCGCCGGATATCATTTGCCCCGAAATGACGGTAGAGCAAATTCACGAAATTATAGAGGCGTTTGCAAAGACGGCTAAGCTTTGCATGGATGCCGGTGTAGACGGTGTAGAGGTTCACGCCGTTCACGAAGGATATTTACTAGACCAGTTCGCTATTGAATTTTTCAATAAGAGAACGGATGATTACGGTGGAAGCTTTGAAAACCGCTACCGCTTTGCAACGGAAGTTGTAAAGGCAATTAAAAAGGAATGCGGAAGCGATTTTCCCGTTTCACTTCGCTATTCGGTAGAGTCCAAAATGAAGGGCTTTTGCGAGGGCGCAATGCCGGGCGAAGAATATACCGAGGTTGGCAGAAATATGCAAGAGTCAGAGCGCGCGGCTAAATATTTACAGGATGCCGGCTACGATATGCTAAACGCAGATAACGGCACTTACGATTCTTGGTATTGGGCACATCCACCTATGTATATGCCCGAAAACTGCAACCTAACCGACGTTGCGCACATTAAAAAATTCGTAGATATTCCCGTGGTTTGCGCTGGTAGAATGGACCCTGAAATAGGCGCAAAGGCAATAGAAAATGGCGAAATAGACGGTGTGGGGGTTGCAAGACAGTTCCTTACCGACCCAGAATGGGTAACAAAGCTTATCGAAGATAGAATGGAAGATATTAAGCCTTGTATTTGCTGTCATAGCGGTTGCTTTAACTTCTCTTCTTCTAAGGGCCATGCCAACACACAGGATTTAAAGGATACAATGGGGCTTGCGCGTTGCGCGCTTAATCCACAGACAATGCAGTCTGGCAAATATTATATAGAAAAAGCCAAAAAGGCTAAAAAGGTTGCCGTTATCGGTGGCGGTATAGGCGGTATGGAAAGCGCTATTTTACTTGCAAAGCGCGGTCATAGCGTAACCCTTTACGAAAAGAGTGATAAGTTAGGCGGTGTGTTTGTTGCCGCTTCTTCGCCTTCCTTTAAAGAAAAGGATCGCGCGCTTATCGCTTGGTATATTCGCGAGCTTCAAAAATACCCAATCGAAGTAAAAATGAACACCGAAATTACAGACGTTAAGGCGCTAGATGCAGATGAAGTTATTATTGCAACGGGCGCAAAGGCTAAAAGAATACCCATTAAGGGCATTGAAAAAACGGTTGAAGCGGTTGACTTCTTGCTTGATAACAGCATAGTAAAAGATGAAGTTATAATTATTGGTGGCGGTCTTACCGGTTGCGAAATCGCTTACGAGTTATATCTTCAGGGCAAAAAACCCACTATTGTTGAAATGCAGGACGATTTAATTACCACAAAGGGTGTTTGTCTTGCAAACACAAGCTATCTACGCGATTTCTTTAAAGCTAATAAAGTTCCCGTTTATTTGGAAACTTCGCTTTTAGAAGTTACCGACACAGGCGTTAAGGTAAAGGATAAAGAGGGCAAGGAATTTAATATTGACGGTCAGTCGGTTATAATGTCCGTTGGCTATAATCCAGCACCTGTAAGCAAAAAAGCAAAACACGTTCACGTAATTGGGGATGCCGATAAGGTTGGTAATCTACGCACCGTTATTTGGGGCGCGTGGGACGTTTGTATGAAGATTTAATAAGGAGTTTTTTATGATACTTACCACAGAGCAACAGGAAATTTTAAATGGTAAAAAGGGCGAAACACTTGCAAAGGTAATGAAAACGCTCGTTATGTACGGCGACGCCTTTGAAGCGGAAAAATTAGTGCCTATAACTTCAAAATATAATCACTTAGTAACCTCGTTCGGGCTAAAAGTAATGTCGCCCGTATACGACCTTATGCAAAAGCTTTTAGATGCAGGCGTTTTTTCAGAGCAAAAGTTCTCTGTAGACCCAAGACCTATCGATAAAAACGTTCCCGCTTCCTTTTTGCAAAACTTTGTGTTTAACAAGTTTATGTACACAAAACAGGAATTTTACGAAAAACAGCTAAAAGAACTTGGTCTTATTGATGACGATGCCTTTACCTGTACCTGTTATATGGATGAGGTTGGCAATAAGCCCCAGCGCGGTGAAGTGCTTTCTTGGGCAGAATCAAGCGCAGTTGTTTATGCAAACTCTGTTCTTGGCGCAAGATGCAACCGTAATTCCGGTATTATAGATATTATGGGCTCTATCGTTGGTTACGTTCCCTATTTCGGTCTTTTAACCGACGAGGGCAGAAAGGCAACTTGGGTTGTTAAAGTTCAAACGACTAAAAAGCCCGAAGCTCAGCTTTTAGGTTCTGCTATCGGTATGAAGGTTATGGAAGACGTGCCTTACGTTATAGGGCTTGATAAATGGATTGGCGATACTCTTACAGAGGAGGCGTGCGCTTACCTTAAGGACTTTGGCGCAGCTACCGCATCAAACGGCGCGGTTGGGCTTTATCATATAGAAAATCTTACACCCGAAGCTAAGGATTTTGGTAAAGAACTTGTTGTTTCGGGCGCAAAAGAATATATTATTGACGATGCAGAGCTAGAAAGGGTTAAAAACAACTATCCCGTTGTGTGGAAAAACCCGGACGCAAAGCCAAAGCTTTGCTTTGTGGGCTGTCCGCATCTATCACTTCAACAGCTTCAAGATTGGACTGTAAGCATTGAAACAGCGCTTAAAAACAACGGACTTAAAAAGGTTGTTATTCCCACCGTATTTACTGCAGCGCCTAAGGTGCTTGAACAGTTTAATAACAGCGAGTTTGGTGCAAGATTGCAAAAAACAGGGGTTATTACCTCCTATATTTGTCCGCTTATGTATATGAATAACCCACTTTGCAAAAAAATGCCGGTTATTACCTCTTCTAATAAGCTACGCACTTACACAAGCGCAAAATATTATACCAGCGAAGATATTTTAAATATTATTACGGGAGGTGCAAAATAATGAGAGAGTTTAAAGGTAGAGTAATTACACCCGGCGAAGTTACCTGTGAAGCGGTTGTTACCACCCAAGGCTTTAATACGCTTGCATCATTCCAAATGGCTTTGCAGTTTGGCGATAAAAAGGTAAAATGTGGCGACCAAAATAATAGCGAGCTTTACGGCAAGCCATTAATTGGTAAAGCGCTTTGCTTGCCTCAAACAATAGGCTCAACAACGGGCGGTCTAGTTCTTTATTGCGCCTGCGCTATGCAAAAAAACCCCGCTTGTATGCTTTTTGCAAATCACATAGATTCTTTAGCTGCAGCCGGTGCTGTTCTTGCCGACGTTTGGGTAGACGGTGTTTCTATGCCTGTTATAGACGGACTTGGCGAAGAGTTTTTATCTTACGTTAAAGATGGCATGAAGATTACCGTTAAAGATGGCGGAATTGTTATTGTTGAATAGTATTTTTTGTAATACGCAAACATTATTTTAATTTATAAAAAAAATATAAAAGCCTTGCTAATCGACTTATAGCAGGGCTTTTTTGTGTATATTACCTAAAAATTAAAGTTGATTTTAGCCACTGTTAAGCTCTTTTGCTTTGTTCGGGAATAAATCAACCAAAATTTGTTCTACTTTGTCGTACAAGCGGTAAGAGCATAAAAGCTCTTGCGTTTGGTTGAAGTCAAGCGTTATAAAACGCTGGCTATTTTTATCGCAAATAATTAAGAAAAAGCAGTAGCTTCCGTCTGTTAAAGCTATTAAATCTTTTAACGTTAAGTCTTTATAAAGCAGTAAGGTTTTACACTCTTTGATTTTTTTTGAAGAGTTGTTTTGTCTTAAAAAAGCGCGCACGTATGCGTTTTCTTTGGTCTTTTGCACCGAACCAACGGCAATAAAGGCGCAAAAAAACAAAAGTGAAATGTTTATTTGATTAATAACAACAGAGTAAATAAACAACCCTAAAATTATTGCCGATATTACAAGCCCTATAATTTTTGTTATAAGCATACTTTTTTTGCGCGGAATATAAAGCGAAAGAGTTGCCGATAAAATTCGCCCACCGTCCAAAGGGTAAGCTGGTAGTAAATTTATTGCAAACACGCAAAGGTTTGTAAACACTACGCTTTCAAGGTAAGGGTAGCTTTCGGGTATAAGCCACCAAAGACAGGTAAAAAATATGCAAACGGCAAGGTTGTAAAGCGGACCGCTAAGTGCAATTTTTATTTCGTCTTTATATAAAAGTCCATCAATATTACCGTTTACCACCGCGCCGTATGGCATAAGTGAAATTTTATTCATTTTATAGCCAAGCCGTTCTCCTGCTACGGCGTGGCCAAGCTCGTGAACAAGGGCAGTTAACGTAAAGGAAAGAAATAAAAATACTTTGCCCGTTAAGGCAAAGTATATTCCGAACAGAAAAAATAACGGATGAATGCTTATTTTCATTATTTATTAAACACAATGGAATTTTCTACCGTTGCATAGTCGGTAATAAGGCTTCCGTCGTTATAAAGATAAACTTTTGCGTTATTTTTTACGTAGCCAACGGGCATATTGCGGTTAACCTCTTCGCCTTGGGTAAAATAAACAAGGTCAAGTCCTTCGCTAACACTTACAAAGCTTTCGCTGTGTTTAACGGTAATGGTAAAAGAGCCGTCTTCTGCTTGTTCTACTTTACTAACAACACCTTCGCAAACAGGGTAAAGTGAATAACTTCCGGCAATACTAATTGCACCCTCTGCAACGGTAACGCCAGACTCGCTGTTTATGGGTAATGTTAAGGTAAAGTCGTTGTGGTCTCTTTCGTCCACAATATTACTTTCTGCAGAAAAAACACTTTTAAAAAGGGTGTTCATACCGCTGTTTTCCCAAAATACGTTGGTTAAAATTATTGCCGAAATAAGGGCAAAAATAACTGCAACTTGAACGGAAATTATTGCGCTTTTGCGTTTTTCTCGCTTTGCTACTTTTTCGTCATACACCGCAGGAAGTGCCTCTATATGCTTGTTATCGGCACTTTCACACTCGTTTTTAGCAAAATTTTCTTCTAAAGTAGGGCAAGCGCCACAGTTTTCACATTTATTTTCGCCTTGCTTTTCAATAAGCTTATTCACGCTTTTAATAACCTTCTTTTTCTTAAAGAAAAAAGGTTTGCGCTTGTTTATATATTCGCAAGTACTAACGGGCACTTCAATCATTTTTGCATACTCAATACTGTTATCCATACTTAAAAATCGCCTCCATTTTCTTGCTATATAATATGGCGCTTTCGCCTTGTTTAGAACATTTATTTTTTTGTTTTATAACAGGCGGGCTAGTTACGGCTTTACTTATAGAATAAATAGGTTTTGCCCAGCGGCTAAAAAATGGTAAGAAATTGCGGTGATAAAAACACTTTACAGTAATTTAGGCTTGTGGTATAATAAATAAGTTAAAAAAGTTATTAAAAAGTAGGTAAAAATGAACAACTTATTGCAAGGTATAACAAAAGAAAATATAATAACAATTTGCGTAATACTTGTGGTTGTTGCCACCATTCTTGTTATAATAAAACTAATCGTTAACAAAAAACGTCAGCCACGCTATTTTGTTAAAGATAAACTGCTAACCGCAACTGAGGTTAAGTATTACGATGCAATATGTTCTGTGGTTGGCAATAATTTTTTGGTTTTTCCGCAAATAAACCTTGCATCTGTTATAGATAAAGAAGGCGGAACAAATTTTAGAAACGAGCTTTTTCGCAATATAGATTTTGCCATTTTTGATTACGATTTTCGTCCCCTTGTTTTAATTGAAATTAACGATAACACCCACTTTAGAAAGGACAGAATAGAGCGCGACCAAAAGGTTTTATCCATTTGCAAAAAAGCAGGAATACCACTTGTTACCTTTTGGGTAAAGGATGGGCTAAACGTTAACTACATTGCCAAAGTCCTGCGCAGCGCTTTGCGTTACCAAATAAATAGGCAAAATGGTTAAAAGTGGGCGTATAGGTCGATTATCGTGGCTTTTATGCACAAAAAACACAATAAAACACAGTAAAAAAAGACAAGAAATGGCAAAAATTGCCTTACCACCTTGTCTTTTTTTTGTGTAATTTTTTACATTATAAATGTAAAAGGTTGTTTTTTTGTGATTATAATGATAAAATAAAGGTAATTGCAATAATGCCTAACTATGCCAAAAAAATAAAAAAGGGGGGGCTTAAATGAAAATTTTTGCAATAAGCGATCTTCATATGTCAATAGCCAACCCCAAGCCAATGGATATTTTTGGCGCGCGTTGGGCAAATTATCTTGATAAAATAAAGGAAGACTGGAAAAGTAAAGTAACCGAAGAAGACATTGTTTTAATTGCCGGCGATATCAGTTGGGCAATGACCACTGAGGACGCGCTTAAAGACTTTGAATATTTCAAAGATTTACCTGGCAAAAAGGTGTTCGTGCGCGGTAACCACGATTATTGGTGGAAAAGCATTACAAGACTTCGCGATGAAGTACCGCAAAATTGCTATATGCTACAAAACGACGCCATAAAGTTTGGCAACGTTGTAATATGCGGTTCAAGGGCGTGGTTAACGCCTGGCTCGCCAGACTTTTCTAAGGCAGACGAAAAAATTTATCTTCGCGAAACGGAAAGATTAAAAATGGCGTTTTGGCGTGCAAACGAACTAAAAGAAGAGGGCGACAAGCTTATCTGTATGGTGCATTTTCCACCATTTAACGTGCGCCGTGAAGATAACGAAATCACTTCTTTAATAGAAAAACATTCTACAACCTGCGTAGTTTACGGTCACTTGCACGGTAAGGATTCTCGCGCGGATAGGCTTTATGTTAAAAATGGCATTCCTTACTATTTGACCTCTTGCGACCAAGTGGACAATAAACTAGTTTTAATTGATGCTGTTTTAGAAGAAAATTAGTAAAACAATCCAAATTTTTTAGTAAACAAATGGCGATGTCACAAACAACGGTTGATTTTTTTAAGAGATAAAACTTCTTTTATCAACCCTTTGTTGTGACAGAGCCAAAAATAAAAAACACACGTAAATAATTTACGCGATTGCTTTTTAAAGGAGAAAATAATGGAAGAAAAAAGCAAAAGCAACATTTTTTTATCACGTTTAAAAGAAATTTGTAACCGTTGGTTTATTCAAGCCTTTTCGGGTATGGCTCAAGGGCTTTTCGTAACCTTAATTGCAGGTACGATAATTCAAACCATAGGTAAAATTATTGGCAATAACGCCGTTGGTAATTTATTAAAGTTAATCGGCAGTATTGCAAGTATAATCACGGGCTTTGGCATTGGTGTTGGCATGGCAAATGCGTTAAAGGCAGATAAGCTTGTGGTTTATTCTGCGGGCGTTGCAGGATTTATTGGCGCATACGCAAAAGAGATTTTAGACGGCGCGACCATGGATAAGCTTGCGCAAGGTTGGGCGATAGCAAAACCTGGCAACCCCATTAGCGCTTATATCTGTGCGCTCTTGGCAATAGAAATAGCAAAGTACGTTTCTGGCAAAACCAAGCTAGATATTTTGTTAGTTCCGCTAACTTCCGTTGCTTGCGCGATTGCTGGACTATACCTTTCAATTCCATTTATTTGGCTTATTGGCGTTATTGCAGAGGGCATAAACGTTGCAACGGGCGCAACACCAATTATTATGGGTATGGTAATAGCCGTTGTTATGGGTATGCTGTTAACCTTGCCAACATCTTCAGCCGCTATTTGGATAACTATTGTTACCTCCTACGGTGTAAACGTTCCAGATGCTGTTTTAATAGCAGGTGGCGCAGCCGTAGTTGGGTGCGCAAGCCACATGGTGGGCTTTGCTGTTATGAGCTACCGTGAAAACGGCTTTGGCGGACTTATTTCTCAGGGGCTTGGTACAAGCATGCTACAAATCCCTAACGTTATGAGAAAACCAATTTTATTTATACCCCCCATTATTTCAAGCATAATAACAGGCCCGCTTGCAACCTACGTATTCAAACTTCGTTGCGACGCCTCTGGCGGTGGTATGGGAACTAGTGGACTTGTTGGCGTGTTCGGTGTAATAAACGCTTCACGCGGGGTGGTAGAGCCTTGGATTATGTGGCTTGGAATAGCCCTTCTTATGTTTGTATTGCCGGCTGTAATCTGCCTTTTAGTTAGCGAATTTATGCGCAAAAAAGGCTGGATAAAACCGGGCGATTTAAAAATTTAATTATAAACAAAAACATAAACAAAAAAATAGTAAAAACCGACCTATAGGTCGATAAACGGCTATTTTTAAATAAAGAACGCAGTTTTTTATAGGCAAAAAATGCTTAAAAATACACCCTAAGGGGGAATTAAAATGAAAACTTTAAAAGAATTATACCGCATAGGTGTTGGCCCATCCTCATCACACACAATGGCGCCTTACGCTGGTTGTTTAGAACTTATAAATAAATACTCTAAAGAAGCTGTTTTTAAGGTAACTCTTTACGGCTCTTTAAGCGCAACGGGAAAGGGGCACGGCACGGACGAGGTTATTCGTCGCGCCCTTGGCGAATATACGGAAGTTGTTTTTAATAACGAAAAAACCAATTTGCCACATCCCAACACAATGACTGTTGAAGTGAACGAGCAAGGCAAAGCCTTTACGCACGAAATAATAAGTCTTGGCGGTGGAGCATATTCTTTAGACGGTAACACCCCCATTGGTAAAGAGTGTTATCCCCATAAGGATTTTACCGAAATTAAGCAGTATTGCATAAATAAAAATATTCGCCTTTGGCAGTACGTTTTTGAATTTGAGCCCGAAATTAAAGATTATTTATACCTTGTTTGGGATCAAATGAAAATAAGTGTTGCAGAGGGCTTGTCTGCAGAAGGTATATTGCCCGGTGGACTTAAAACAGAGCGCAAAGCGAAATATTTATATAACCAAGTAAACGTCTTTGAAAGCGCGTCTACAATAGAAAATATGCTTGTTTGCGCTTACGCCTTTGCGGTTGCAGAGCAAAATGCAGCCGGTGGAACAATTGTTACCGCGCCCACTTGCGGTGCAAGCGGTGTTCTTCCAGCTTGTTTGTATTACATGCAAAATAAAAACAACTTTACTGAAGAACAAATAATAAAAGCGCTTGCAACAGCAGGTATTATTGGCAACGTAATTAAGCACAATGCTTCAATTTCTGGGGCAGAATGCGGTTGTCAGGCAGAAATTGGTAGCGCTTGTTCTATGGCTAGCGCCGCTTTATCGGAGCTTTTCGGTATGGATATAGAGCAGATAGAATATTCTGCAGAGGTTGCAATGGAGCATTATTTAGGTCTTACTTGCGACCCCATAAACGGGCTTGTTCAAATACCTTGTATAGAGCGTAACGCAGTTGCTGCAATGCGTGCAATAAACGCGCTTTCACTTGCAAGGTTTTTAACGCATACAAGAAAAATATCTTTCGATACAATCGTTCATACTATGTACGAAACGGGTAAGGATATGTGCCACACCTATCGCGAAACATCACTAGCAGGTCTTGCAAAAACCTATAAAGGTACGCGTTAATATACGGCGTTTGTTGTTTTAGCTAGCTTATTTAAAAAAGTAAAAAAACACTAAACGCGCTAAAAAACAAGGAGAAGAAAAATGACAATTAGTATAATAAAGTAAAATAAACCTTTTAATCTTAAAAAACTCTAAAAGTGCCGTTAATCGCCTTATAGCCCTACATTTTAAACAAAAAAACAGGGAATACGGCGAAAAAACGACTAAAAAATAAAATAAAAAAGGATTAAAAATGTTTAAATTGCTTTCTAAAATATTTATAAAGGATAAAGAAAATTATCAAGATCCAAAGGTAAGGGAAGGTTACGGTAAGCTTTCAGGCGTGCTTGGAATAATACTTAACCTTTTGCTTTTTGCAGGTAAGTTTATTGCAGGGCTTATATCGGGCGCAATATCCATTACTGCAGACGCCTTTAACAACTTAACTGATGCAGGCTCTTCAATAGTTACCTTTATAGGCTTTAAGCTTTCTTCAAAGCCGACTGACCGCGACCACCCGTTTGGCCACGGTAGAATGGAATACGTTGCGGGCTTTATAGTTTCCATAATTATATTCCTTGTGGGCTTTGAGCTAATGAAAAGCTCGGTAGAAAAGCTTATTACCCCCGAGGCGGTAGAGTTTTCTTACCTTGCACTTGCAATACTTATAGCTTCTGTTTTAGTTAAGCTTTACATGTTTTATTACAACAATACAATTGCTAAAAAAATTAATTCAATAAGCGTAAAGGCAACCGCGCGGGATTGTTTAACCGACTGCGTTGCAACAACCGTAGTTGCCGTTACCTTTGTTATAAATAAGATTTTTTCCGTTAATATAGACGGAATAACCGGTCTTTTAGTAGCGCTATTTATTCTTTACGCAGGCTTTAACACTGCAAAGGAAACAATAGGATTACTGCTTGGCACAGCCCCCGAAAAGGAATACGTTGAAGAGATAGAAAACTTCACGCTGACCTTAAAAGGGGTAACGGGTGTTCACGATCTTATGGTACATAACTATGGCCCCGGCAGGCAAATTATTTCTCTTCACGCAGAAGTTGATGCTAACGCTAACGTGAACGACGCGCACGACGATATTGATAACGCAGAACGCGCAATAGAAGAAAAATTTAACTGCATAGCCGTTATTCACATGGACCCAATAGATAAAAACAACGAAAAGCGCGCTAAGTATTTAGCTTTTGCGCAAAAAATCGTTCGCGAAATAGATTCTCGTTTTTCTATTCACGATTTTAGAATGACGGAAGGCTCTTCTCATATAAACTTAATTTTTGACCTTACTATTCCACACGACTGCCCAATTTCTCAAGAGCAAATTAAGGCAAGCATAAATAAAGCGGTTAAAATAACAGAGCCAAACGTGAACGTTGTTTGTAAAATTGAATATTGCTATTCGGGAAAAATTTAATTTTTTTAATAACTTAATCAAATTTTAGCGGTTGTTTTCTTTGGCTAAAATGCGCGTTAATCGCCTTATAGCCCAACATTTTTGCAAAAAACGCGCAAAAAAATCAACGTTTAAGGAGAAAACAAACTATTATGCGAGCATTACTTTCGCTTTATAAAAAATATTTGCCACAGCTATTAGCAACAGCGCTACTGTATGCTCTTGCTGCTGTGTGCGAGCTACTTATGCCGTACGAAATGGGTATAATTGTTTCTAAAGGCATAAAGGGGCAAGATCAAACGGTGCTTACCTCAAGTGGAATAATTATGGCGGTACTTGCTATATCTGCTTTACTTATTTCTATTTTTACGGTAAGGCTAAATGCAAAGGTTGCATCATCTTTTGAATGCGACTTAAAAATAAAAACTTTTAAAAAAATCAACAGCTTAAGCTTTGAAGAATTTTCTTCCTTGGGCACAAGCGGACTTTTAACAAGAATAAACGACGACATTACAACTTTATCTGAACTTGCATCTTCTGGCATATACACAATAGTAAACGTTCCAATTACCTTTATCGGTGGGGTAATACTTATTATAAATAAAGACCTTCTAATGGGAATAGTTATGCTGTGTATATCCCCACTAGTTATAATTTTTGCTTTGCTTTTAGCAAAAAGGCTTGACTATCTTTGGGATAGAGGGGATAAGCTCACCGACGAGCAAAACCGCCACGTTCGCGAAAGGCTTTCTGGTATACGCGTTTTAAGGGCGTTCGAAAAGGAAGAAGAAAAGCACGGCAAAATTGAAAAAGCAACAAAGGAAATGGTAAAATCTTATATTCGCGCAAATACTTTAAGCGGTTTTATCAATCCTGTTGCAACCTTGCTTTTAAACGGCGCAACGGTAATTATAATTGCCATAAGCGCAAGCAGAATAAGCTATCAAAGCGCGCTAACTGCAGGTGATGTAATCTCTGGTATTCAGTACGTTGGGCTTATACTTAACGGACTTTTAATGCTTAGCTGGACGCTCACTTGGCTTCCCCACGTTGGCGTTTGCGTGCGCAGGGTAAACGAAATATTTACTCTTAAAGGTAGCAAGGAAAATGCAAATAATGGGCAAATTATTTGTGGAAATATTGAAGTTAAAGACCTTACCTTTTATTACCCCAAGGCAAAAGCCCCTGCGCTAGAAGGTATCAATTTTTCAGCCACGTATGGCGAAAAAGTTGCCATAATTGGCGGAACGGGTAGCGGAAAAAGCACACTTGTAAAGCTTTTATTAAACTTTTACCTAATAGAAAATGGAAAAATCACTTTGGGCGAAAAACTTTACAGCGAGGACTTGACTTCAGATATAAGAAAAAGCATTTCCGTTGCTTTGCAAAAGAGTATGATATTTGAAGGTAGCGTAAAAGATAACGTAACCTGTTTTTCAACAAATTACAAAGATGACGAGGTGCTAAAAGCTTGCCGTATCAGTCAGCTAGAAAACTTCTTGCAAGAAAAGGGCGGTTTGGATTTTGAGCTTAAACAGTACGGTGCAAATATATCGGGCGGGCAAAAGCAAAGAATAAATATTGCGCGAACAATTTTAAAGCCTGCTTCCGTTTACATATTTGACGATAGCTTTTCGGCATTAGACTTTTTAACTGAAAGCAATTTACGCAAAGAGCTAAATAAATATTTACAAAACAAAACGCAAATTATAATAACCCAGCGAATAGCCACCGCGCTAAAATGCGATAGAATTTACGTGTTAGACGGCGGTAAAATTGTTGGCGAAGGAAAGCACGAGCATCTTCTTAAAAATTGCGAGGTATATGCCGAATTATACCGCTCGCAAATAGGAGGTGACTATGAAGCGTAATACAAAAAACAAAACAAATCGCCTTGCTTCATTTAAAACACTTTTAAGAGTGTTTAAGGATATGAAGCAGATTAGGTGGATGATACTTGCAATTGTGCTAATTTCTGTTGCCGGCGTTGGAATATCGTTGGCAACACCAAGCTTACTTGGCGAGCTGACAGACGCGCTTTACAACCTTTGGGCGCAAAACAAACCTATTTTGCAGGAAGATTTTGTTAAAAAATGCTATATTCTTGGTGGAATTTATTTGCTTTCAGCAATACTTTCCATTATTTCCATGATAATAAACACCAATGCTGTTTCGCGTTATTTTACTTATGGACTAAGGGTAAGAATAAGCTCTAAAATAACAAGGCTTCCCGTGGCTTTTGCAGACAGAACGCCCACCGGCGAAATTTTATCTCGCATGATGGCTGACGTTTCAAATATGTCCGCCCCCATATACGATATTATCTACACTATAATCGACGGATTTGTTAAGCTTGTGGGTATATCTATAATCATATTTATTTTAAACCCAGAGCTTGCAATAGTAATTGTGTGCGTAGTTCCGCTTTCCGTAGCGCTTGCAACCGTGCTATCTTCAAAAAGCGAAAAAATGTATAACGAATACCGCCAAACAAACGGCGAAATTTACGCCCTTACCGAAGAAGATTTTACCGGCTTTGATACAGTAAAGACCTTTGGGCTTGAAGAAGAGCGAGCGCAAAAATTTTCGCAAAAATGCCACAAGGGCGCAAAGCAGTTTAGGCGCGCAGAAAATCTTTCCAAAACGGTTAACCCGTTAATTGTTTTTACTAACGCTATTGCCTACATACTTATATGTGTAATAGGTGGCTATATGGCGATTAACGGCACTTTAAACGTGGGAACTGTTGTAAGTTTAGTGCTTTACGCGCAGATGTTTGCAGGGCCTTTAGAAAGTATTTCTATGGGGCTTAGCCAAATACAAAACACTGTTGCTTCTGCAAACCGCGTATACGAAATTTTTGATAGTGAAGAAATGCCCAAGGAGGGCGCAAAGGAAGAAGGCGAGCTTGAAAATTATAAGGTTACCTTTAGCAAAGTTGCCTTTTCTTACGATAAAGCAAAACCGCTTATTAAAAATCTAACTTTTAACGTAGAAGAGGGGCAGAAGGTTGCCATTGTTGGCGCAACGGGCGCAGGCAAAACGACAATAGTCAACCTGCTTATGCGTTTTTACGAAATTGATGGCGGTGCTATTACCGTTGGCGGAAAGGATATAACAAAAATCCCACGCGAGCAGGTGCGCTCCTATTTTTCTATGGTACTGCAGGACACTTGGCTGTTCAGCGGTAGTATTTTTGAAAACGTTGCTCTTGGCAAAGAGGGCGCAAGCTTGCAAGAGGTTCAAAACGCTTGCAAAAAAGCGCATATCGACGGATACATTAACAGTTTGCCGGATGGTTACAATACTGTTATCAACGAAGAAACGACCAATATTTCTGGCGGACAAAAACAACTTTTAACCATTGCGCGCGCATACCTTGCTGATAGAAAAATTCTTATTTTGGATGAAGCAACCTCTAACGTAGATACCAGAACAGAGCTTTTAATTCAGCAAACTATGGATGAACTAATGAGCAACAGAACAAGCTTTGTTATTGCTCACAGACTTTCTACCATAGTCAATGCAGACGTGATTTTGGTTGTTGATAACGGCGATATTGTAGAACAAGGCACACACGCGCAGCTTTTACAAAAGGGCGGTTTATACAGTAAAATTTACAACAGTCAATACGACGGCACGAAGATAGAAGCTTAAAAATTAAACAAAAAAATAAGAGCTTGGGTTTATAATGCCTGAGCTCTTTTTTTTGTGCGCTTATGTACCGATAATCGACTTATACGCTGGTTTTTTGTGGTTTTATGTATTAAAAGAAAGAGATTCTATCGCCTAACGGCTCCAGAATGACAAGAGGGATAATGCCAAGTATATTTTGTGTCACTTGGGAACGAGCGTAAGCGAAGGGATAGAATCTAAATGAATAACGCCAATTAAATCGCTAAAGCGAATAAATCTGCAAAGCAGATGAAATTGCTACCGCAATTAAATCCACGCCCGCGTGGGTTTGGGGATGGCTCTTATTATAGAATTAGAGATGTTTCGACTTGCGCTCAAGATTACAAGGGAAACAGAGATTCTATCGCCTAGCGGCTCCAGAATGACAAAGGGGGATAATGCCAAATATATTTTGTGTCATTCTGGAACGAGCTTAAGCGAAGTGATAGAATCTAAATAGCTAACGCTAGCTAAATCGCTAAAGCGAATAAATCTGCAAAGCAGATGAAATTATATGTTTTTTTATTAAATTTTTTAATAAAAAACTTTTAAACGCCTAATATGTTGCCTTTTTATTTCTTTAGTGGTATAATTGTATTAGTAATCACTCTTTTAACGGAGAAAAAGTTATGAAAAAATCAAACCTAATAAAACTTTTAGTTCTAATTCTCACTTTTCTAGTTAGTGTTTGTTTTACCGTTGGTTGTAATAATGCGCCAAGCGGTGGTAACAATTCTTCTAACGAGCAAAGCGCTAACTCTTCAGTAGATGCCCACGTGCATTTTTGGGAAGAAGCCACTTGCTCTACACCTAAAACCTGCGCCGTTTGCGGTAAAACGGAGGGCGAGCCAAACGGTCACATTTTAGCAACTGTTCAAGCCGTAGCGCCCACTTGCACTAAAACAGGTTTAACCGAGGGTAAAGCTTGCTCAGTTTGCGGTGAAGTATTAGTTGCTCAAGAAACAATACCTGCGCTCGGTCATACGGAAGTTATAGACGTAGCGGTTGAAGCCACTTGCACTAAAACAGGTTTAACAGAGGGTAGCCATTGCTCAGTTTGTAACGAGGTGTTAATTGCGCAAGAAACAGTACCTGCACTTGGTCATACAGACGTTAATCCTAAAGATTATACGTGTGACGTATGCGAAGAAGACCTTTGTACCAACCACGAAGAAGAGATTTTAAGTGAAGTTAAGCCCACCTGTGAAAGCACAGGCTTAACGGCAGGCAAAAAATGTTCTATTTGCGGTGAAATATTAGTTGCGCAAGAAACAGTACCTGCGCTCGGTCATACGGAAGTTATAGACAAAGCAGTTGAAGCCACTTGCACTAAAACAGGTTTAACCGAGGGTAAAACTTGCTCAGTTTGTAACGAGGTGTTAATTGCGCAAGAAATAGTACCTGCGCTCGGTCATACGGACGTTAACCCTAAAGATTATACGTGTGACGTATGCGAAGAAGACCTTTGTACCAACCACGAAGAAGAGATTTTAAGTGAAGTTAAGCCCACCTGTGAAAGCACGGGCTTAACGGCAGGTAAAAAATGTTCTATTTGCGGTGAAATATTAGTTGCGCAAGAAGTAGTCGAAGCGCTTGGTCATACCGAAGTTGTTGATAGCGCGGTATCGCCCAGTTGTGTTAACACTGGTTTAACCGAAGGTAAGCATTGTTCGGTATGCGGTGAGATTTTACTTGCGCAAGAGGTAGTTGAAGCACTCGGGCATACCGAAGTTGTTGATAGCGCGGTATCGCCTAGTTGTGTTAACACTGGTTTAACCGAAGGTAAGCATTGTTCGGTTTGTGATACCATTTTAGTTGAACAAGAGGTAGTTGAAGCACTCGGTCATACCGAAGTTGTTGATAGTGCAGTATCGCCTAATTGTATTAATACGGGCTTAACTGAGGGCAAACATTGTTCAGTTTGCGGTGAGGTTTTAGTAGAACAAGAGATTATATCTGCTTTAGGGCATATCGAAGTTGTGGACAAAGAAGCTGTTGAAGCAACTTGTACGGAAGCAGGCTTCACAAAGGAAAGCCACTGCTTGACTTGTGGTGAGGTTCTGTCTATACAAGAAGAAATATCGGCACTCGGTCACGTATTGGGTGGGTGGATTATTGATAAGGAGTCAACCACGGAAGAGGCAGGTAGCAAGCATAAAGAATGTAACGTTTGCCACGAAATTTTACAAACGGAAGTTGTATTAAGGAAACAATTAAGTTATACAGTAAACACCAACGGTACAACGTGTACGGTTACGGGTATCGGCGGATATCCAGATAAGGATTTAATAATTCCAGAAAATATTGACGGATATATCGTGACTGCTATTGGCAAAAAAGCCTTTTATCAAAACACTTCTATTACAAGCGTTGTGATACCTGATTGCGTAACGGAAGTAAGCGATGAAGCTTTTGCTTTTTGCAGTAACGTAAAAAGTGCGGTTATCGGTGAGGGCGTAACTGTTATCCCGTATAAAATGTTCACAAACGCTTTGTCACTTTCAAGTGTAACGATAAAGGGTGCGGTAACAAGCATTGGATTTGATGCATTCCGTCGCTGTTCCTTGGCGGATGGGTTCGTAATTCCTGCAACGGTTACAAGAATTGGCGATTGTGCCTTTTCCGAGAGTGGTTTAAAGAGCATTGTTATACCGAAGTCTGTTAGTGAAATTTTTAGCATGTTCAGCGGTCTATTTGATAGCTGCGCTTCGCTTGAAAGTGTTGTGTTTGAGCAAGGCAGTAGCATGCAAGAAATTTATAGTGATATGTTTAGAGGATGTATTTCATTAAAGGAAATTATTTTGCCCGACTCTATAACCGCTATTGGTGAGTGGGCGTTCTATAATTGCGATAGTTTAACGTCAGTAGTAATACCTGATAGCGTAACTTCTATTGGTGAGTGGGCGTTCTATGGTTGCGGTGGTTTAAAGGACATATATTATAAAGGAACTGTAAGTGCTTGGGGGCAGATTACGATAGGCTCAAGAAATGAACAGTTGCAAAATGGAAAACAGTATTTCTATCTAGAAGTTGAACCTTCCATTAACACTGACGGAACAGGTTATGTTGGTGACTACTGGCATTATAGTGAAGATGGAGTAATGAACGTTTGGGATGACGAGGAGTTTTCAAAACGCAACGACGTAGCGTATACAGATGGTTTAACATTCGGATTCTTAGAAGACGGTTCTTGCTATGTGGCTGATTATACGGGAACTGCCGTAAGCGTAACCATTCCATCAATGTATTTAGGGACACGCGTAACCACTATAGGAGAAAAAGCTTTTTCTGGGTGTTATGACGTGACAAGTATTACCATTCCTGATACTGTGATTAGCATAAGTGATTCGGCTTTTTATTACTGTAGAAGTTTAAAAGAGATTGTTTTAAGTGGGAATAATACGGCATTTACAATGGAGGAAGGAAATCTATATAGTAAAGATAAGACAACCTTTATCCAATATTTACTTGGACGCGGAGGGGAAAGCTTTACAATTCCTAGCACAGTAACGTGTATTGATGGATATGCCTTTGCTGGGTGTTCTACTTTAACCAAGGTAACCATTCCTAATGGTGTACAAGTATCGGTAGGTATGCGTTTGAGGATTGTGACGGTTTGACAAGCATTACCATCCCTGAAGGGGTGACTACGATTAGCGAAAGGATGTTTTCTAGTTGCAGTGGCTTAACAAGTGTGAATATTCCTAGCACTGTAACAACCATCGACGAATGTGCTTTTTGTGGCTGTGGCTTGACATCTATAGTTATTCCGAATAGCGTTACCAAAATTGCAAGGGCTTCGTTTTTAAGCTGTTATGATTT
Source organism: Clostridia bacterium (assembly GCA_017399665.1). The sequence goes on from JAFQBR010000209.1 coordinate 19,971, forward strand.
GACGGAAATTACGTTGCCTCTTAATACACATTTGGGATATATATTTGGGGCGAGCGATTATTCGTCTAACGCTTATTATGTGCCGTCATCATTAAGGAAAGTTACCATCACTGCAGTGAGTCGGATTGCTTCTTCTGCGTTCGAGAATTGCTCTAGTTTAACGTCAGTAGTAATAGGTGACAGCGTAACTTCTATTGGTTGGATGGCGTTCTATAATTGCGAGAGTTTAACCTCAGTAGTAATAGGTGACAGCGTAACTTCTATTGGTTATTTGACGTTCAGTGGTTGCAGAAGTTTAACATCAGTAGAAATAGGTGATAGAGTAACTTCTATTGGTTATGAAGCGTTCAGAAGTTGCGATAGTTTAACGTCAGTAGTAATAGGTGATAGCGTAACTTCTATTGGTGATGATGCGTTCAGTGGTTGCGATAGTTTAACGTCAGTAGTAATAGGTGATAGCGTTACTTCTATTGGGGAGAGTGCGTTCTGGTATTGCGATAGTTTAACAAAAGTATATTATAAAGGCAATTCAACCGAGTGGGGTAATATTGATATTGATTCTTCTAACGAGGATTTAACAGATGCAACGCGTTATTATTATAGCGAAAGTGAGCCAACTGAAGAAGGAAACTTCTGGCACTACGACGAAAACGGCGCGATAGTTGAATGGTAAAAAGTAAATAAAAAAACAAGAGCTTGGTTTTATATTGCCGAGCTCTTTTTTTGTATCAAATATATTGATAATCGACTTATACAGTGGTTTTTTGTGGGATTTAGTTGCTGAAAGGAAAGAGATGTTTCGACTAACGCTCAAGATGACTGTTTATGTCATTCTGAGCGGAATGAAATGTAGTCGAAGAATCTAAATTGCTAATGCTAAATAAATCAATGGCGGGCATGACTAAGCAAAAAACTTGCAAATAAAACAAGTAAAGATGCAGGTTAAAAAGTAGGAAAGTAGCGAAATTATAATTGCGTTTTTACAGCTTTTGTTTTTGCAACCCGAAAGGTAAATTGCGCTAATATAAAAAACTGTTTCGCTTGCGCCAAATAAGCAAGATGCGCAAAGTGATAAATAGCTGTCTACGCCAAAACGGGTGTAAATATCGGAAAGTATGGCAAGTGATCCGCTGCCGGATAGCGGTTTTAATAAAATAAGGGGTGTAAGCTCGCTGGGGATTTTAAAAAAATCAAACAATGGCTTTAAGGCTGTAATAACCCAAGCGCTAGCACCGCTTGCTTGAAAAAGCTCGCTCATAATAAGTACGGCGCAAACGTAAGGAAAAATTGTTAAAAGTAGGCTTATAGCGCTTTTAACCCCACTTACAAACCCTTCGTATACGTTAACTTTTTTAATAAAAGCAAACAAAAAGGCAATAAAAACAAAGGCAGGTAATAAATAAACGGAAAGGCTCATGAGTTTATTTTTTACCCCCTTTATTTTTTAGTTTTATTTTAAGATTTTTATGTAAAATGTATAAAAAAATGGCACACGTTGTTGAAAAAAGCGTACAAATTAGCGACGGAAGTATTACTTTTTCTGCGTTTTTACTGCCAAAGCTTACCAAAAGAGAAATAACGGAGGTTGGCAGTAGCTGAACAGAGCTTGCAGAAATTATAACAAGTAGGTTGCGCCCGTCTACGTTGTTTTGCATTTCTAAGCTTTTGCAAGCTTCAATTCCAAGCGGAGTGGCAATACCGCCAAGCCCAAGCGCGTTAGAGGCAAGATTTAAAGAAATAAGTTTTACGCACTTTTCATCCTTTGCGCCAAAAAGCTTTTGAACGGGCTTTTTAAAAACCCTAGCGATTTTATTTGTAATTTTTGCGTTTTCCAAAAGGTTATACACACCCATCCATACGCAGTAAACGGAAGCTAGGGTAAAAATTAGCGTAATACTTTTATTTGCGCCCTCTAGCATGGCAAAAATTGCCTTATCAGGCGAAAAAATAAGGCAAAAAACAAGTGATAGCATAAAAAGGGTGAAGAAAATTGCGTTCATAAAAAAATAATATGCCCAAAATTCCTTTTATATGTTTTACTTTTTTTTAATTTTATTATATACTTAAAATGTATAAGTATGTAATGCAGACCGCAAGGCGCGGTTTGTTGGAGGAAGTATGAAACAAAAATATTACATTACAACCGCCATTGCCTACACCTCTTCAAAGCCACACGTTGGCAACACTTACGAGGCAGTTTTGGCAGATGCTATGGCAAGATTTAAAAGAGCACAAGGCTACGACGTATTCTTTCAAACAGGTACGGACGAGCACGGTCAAAAGATAGAAGAAAAGGCTAAGCTTGCCGGCAAAACACCCAAGCAGTACGTAGACGAGGTTTCAGACGTTATCAAAAGCGTTTGGAATGCTTTAGACGTTAAATACGATAAATTTATTAGAACGACTGATGCCGACCACGAAAAACAGGTGCAAAAAATATTCAAAAAGTTCTATAAGCAGGGGGATATCTACAAGGGCGCTTACGAGGGTTGGTATTGCACGCCTTGCGAATCATTCTGGACGGAAAGTCAGCTTGTAGACGGCAAGTGCCCGGACTGCGGAAGAGAGGTTAAAAAGGCGCACGAAGAAGCTTACTTTTTCAAGATGAGTAAATACGCTCAACAGCTTATTGACCATATAAACGCAAACCCGGACTTTATTGTTCCCGTTTCAAGAAAGAACGAAATGATGAACAACTTTTTATTGCCCGGGCTTCAGGACCTTTGCGTTTCAAGAACGTCGTTTAAGTGGGGTATTCCCGTTGATTTTGACAATAAGCACGTTGTATACGTTTGGCTAGACGCGCTTACCAACTATATCACGGGCATTGGTTTTGACGCAGACGGCAACCACGGCGAGTTATATTCAAAATACTGGCCTGCAGACGTGCACGTAATCGGCAAGGATATCATTAGATTCCACACCATTTACTGGCCCATTTTCTTAATGGCTATGGGCGAACCATTACCCAAGCAGGTATTCGGTCATCCTTGGCTACTTCAAGAAGGCGGAAAGATGTCTAAGTCTAAGGGCAACGTTTTATACGCGGATGATTTAGCTTCCGTATTTGGCGTTGATGCAGTTAGATATTATCTTTTAAGCAGTATGCCTTTTGATAACGACGGGCTTGTTTCTTGGGGCATGATGGCAGAAAAAATCAATGCCGAGCTTGCTAACGTTTACGGCAACCTTGTTAAAAGAACTATCTCTATGACCAACAAGTATTTTGGTGGCATAGTTGAAAGAAGCGGTGCTATAGAAGAGATAGACGGCGAACTTAAGGATATGGCAACCGCAACTTACGCAAAGGTATGCAAGGCTATGGATGAATGCAAGATTGCAGACGCTATTTCTGCTATCTTCACACTTCTTCGCAGAGCCAATAAATATATTGACGAAACAGCACCTTGGGTACTTGCTAAGGAAGAAAGCAGTATGCCAAGACTAAAAGAAGTAATGTATAACTTAACTGAAGTAATTTCAATGTGCGCAAGCATGCTTTATCCATTTATGCCTTCAACAAGTGAAGAAGTGCTTAAAGAGTTAAACGTAAAAATGCGCGATTTCGAAAGTTTATCTACATTTGGTCTTTATCCAGACGGCAACAAGGTTACCGAAGATCCCAAGGTTATCTTTGCAAGACTTGACCTTGCAGAAGTTAACAAAAAGGCAGAAGAAATTGAAGCTAAAAATGCTGTAAAAGAGCAAAAGGTAGAAGAAAAGAAGGAAGAATTTACCGAAATCGGTATTGAAGACTTTGCAAAGGTTGCTCTTCGCGTTGCTCTTGTTACTGCTTGCGAAAAGGTGGAAAAGAGCGATAAGCTATTAAAACTTACACTTTCTTTAGGCGCTGAAACAAGAACTGTTGCCAGCGGTATTGCAAAATATTATAAACCGGAAGAAATGGTTGGTAAAAAGGTTATTTTAGTTGCAAACCTTAAGCCTGCAGTTTTAAGAGGCGTAAAGAGCGAGGGTATGATACTTTGTGCTGAAAAAGAGGGGGTTGTAACCCTTGTAGAGCCTGCGCCAGAAATGCCTGTTGGTAGCGTTGTAAGATAATGATAGATACTCACGCTCACTTAACAGACCGCGTTTATGCTAATGCCGAAGAACTTATTGTTCAGGCAAAGCAGGCGGGCGTTAATAAAATAATAACCGTTGGTTACGATAATTTAAGCAGTGAAAAAAGCGCGCTTATTGCTAGTAAGTATAGCGACGTATTTTTTACCGCCGGCATTCACCCGTCGGAGGCGTTAAAGGTCGATAATCGCGCTATAGACCAACTTTTACCGCTATTTAAAAGCGAAAAATGCTTGGCTGTTGGCGAAATAGGGCTTGATTATCACTACGGTAAGGATAGCAAGGAAGAGCAGAAAAAGTTATTTATTTCTCAGCTTCAGCTTGCAAAAAAGGTGAATTTGCCCGTTGTTATTCATTCGCGCGAGGCCACCTTTGATATGCTTGAAATTTTAACAGCCAATAAAGACTGTTTGCAAAAGGGATTTTTAATGCACTGTTATTCAGAAAGCGCAGAAAGCGCAAAGGAATATTTAAAGCTTGGCGCGTATTTTGCATTTGGCGGAGCAATAACCTTTAAAAATGCTAAAAAGGAAGATATAATACGTTCAATTCCAATAGATAGAGTGCTTTGCGAAACTGACTGTCCGTATATGTCCCCGGTGCCTTACCGCGGGCAAACTAATTTACCTGTAAGGGTAAAAGAGGTTTACTTAAAAATGGCAGAGGTTTACGGAATAGAGCTTGATGAACTTGTGCAAACAATCAAACAAAACGCCGTTAGATTTTTTCAAACGGAGGCTTTGGGAGAAAGATAATGAAGCTTGGTGAATTACTTAAAAAACACAATTTTAAATTTAGCAAAAAGTACGGCCAAAACTTTTTAAGCGACGGCAACCTGCTTGAAAGCATTGCCACAAAAAGCGGGGTAGATTCAAACACTCCCGTACTTGAAATCGGTTGTGGCGCAGGAACTTTAACCAAGGTTTTATGTCAGCACGCAAAATACGTTTACGGCTACGAAATAGATAAAACGCTTGCTCCCGTGCTTGGCGATAATCTTCGCGGAATAGAAAATTGCGATATTACCTTTAAAGACATCATGCGTGAAAAAACGCAAGAAACGGAAAACCGCATTGGAGAGCAGTATATGCTTGTTGCAAACCTGCCTTACTATATAACGACTCCTATTATTATGAAGTTTGTTGAAGAGTCTAAAAATTGCAAAGCAATAGTAATTATGGTACAGGAAGAGGTCGCAAGAAGAATTTGCGCAAAAGCCGGCACTGCAGATTACGGCGCAATTACCGCAAGTATTAATTTAGTTGCCGATTCAGAAATTATTTTGCGCGTACCAAGAACAATGTTTATGCCTGCTCCTAGCGTAGACAGTGCGGTTGTAAAAATTGTTTTTAACCAAAATAAATACGTTGGCGTAGATAGAAAAATCTATCGCGACACCGTAAGAACAGCATTTTTATCAAGAAGAAAAACGCTTGTTAACAACCTTCGCGAATGGCTTAAAATAGATAAAACAAGTGCAGAAAATTTACTTTTAGACTGCAATATAGATATTATGGCGCGTGGCGAAACTCTTACAGAAGAGGATTTTGTTAGATTATCTGCGGTAGTAAAACAAAGATATTTTAATAGCTGAAAGTGCCGATAATCGACCTATATGGCGGTTTTGGAGAGAAAAAGCATGACAAAAAAAGAAAAAATATTGCAAATTGTTAAATTTGCTTTGTTTTCTGCATCTGCTGCAATTATTCAAGTTGTTTCTTACGAAATAATCGCTTATATTTGTAGGAAGAGTTTTTCGCTTACGGAAGAGCAATATTATTGGAGCGTTTATGCTGTTTCGCTTGTTCTTTCCGTTGTGTGGAATTTTACGTTTAACAGGAAGTTTACCTTTAAAAGTGCAACTAACGTGCCAATAGCTATGCTAAAGGTGCTTGCTTTTTATGCGGTATTCGCCCCTCTTTCAATTTGGTGGGGGGATGCGCTTGTTTCAATCGGTTGGGACGGTGACTTGGTGCTTGTAATCACTATGCTTATCAACTTTGTTACGGAATTTTTATACGACGATTTTATCGTATTTAAAAAAGATAAAGCAAAGGATAAGAATGGTAAAAGTCAAGATGATGAATAACTTAATAGTTACCAAAAACGCATAATCTCTATATGCTTAAGAGTAAGTGATGTAAAAAATCGCATGTTTGTTGGTTTTTTAATAAAAAACCACTTCATTTTATTTGTAAAAGAGTGCGTGTTTATGTTATAATAACACGTAGGGTAAGCGTTTTTTTGCTAAGGCAAAATACTTTTTCTATTGAAGCGCTTACAAAATATTAATAAATCAGGAGGTCAATATGGGGCTTTTTGACAATTTATTTAGATTAAATATTGAATGGGCAGACGATACTCAGTCCAGAATGGTTTATAAATTCCCCTTTAAAAACAGCGGTAAGGAAGTGAACAATAAAAGCACGCTTACCGTAAGGGAATCTCAAGTTGCAATTTTTGTGCATAAAGGTCAAATTGCAGACGTTTTCACACCCGGTTTATACCAAATGGAAACGGAAATTTTACCTATTTTAACAAAGCTTGCATCTTGGCAATACAAGTTTGAAACACCTATTACTTTGGACGTTTACTTTGTAAACACAAAGCAATTTACGAATATTAAATGGGGTACACAAAACCCATTTATGATGCGCGACCCAGAGTTCGGCGTAATTCGTGTGCGCGGTTTTGGTTCTTTTGCCTATAAGGTAAACGACGCGCCCACTTTTATGCGTGAGCTTTTTGGCACTAACTCTTCTTTTGAAACAGGCGATATTCAAGATTACCTCAAGAGCATGATAGTTTCAGGGCTTACCGACGCTATTGGCGAAAGTAAAATTTCTGCTATCGACCTAGCTGGTAACACAATGGAATTCCAAACAATCGTTAAATCAAAAATTCAGTCAATGTTTAACGATATCGGTCTTGCGTTAACCACTTTAGTTATCGAAAATATGTCTGTTCCTGCAGAAGTAGAAAAGGCGCTTGATGAGCGCGCAAGATACGGCATTTTAGGCGACGCAACCGATACTATGATGAAGGTTTCTGCAGCGCAAGCTATGCGTGACTCTGCAAAGAACCCCGGTGTTGGCGGTGCTTTTGTTGGCGCAGGCGTTGGTATGGGCGCAGGCGTTGGTGTTGGCGCTATGATGGGCGAAGCTATTAAAAATGCAAGTCAGCCTCAACCTCAAAAAGTAGAAGAAAAACCTGCTCAAAAGGCAGAAGATACTGTTATTTGTCCTGTTTGCTCAAAACCTGTTGCAAAAACTGCAAAGTTCTGCTCTGAATGCGGTGCAAAAATGGACGTTAAAAAGTTCTGCACCAACTGCGGTAAAGAAGTTAAGGTGGGGGCTAAGTTCTGTTCTGAGTGCGGTACAAAACTCAACTAAATAAGCTTTATCTGCTTCGTTATATCGGCAAAAGCTTGTGCTTGCCTTCGGTCATGTACGCAAAAGTACACTCCCTTCAGTCAATGCTCGCTTTTGTCAATCTAACTCGCATCTAACCACTATTTGCATAAGCCTTATCTGCTACGTAACACTTTGTTCTTTTGTTTTTACCCACATTTCTGCGTACGGCAAGTACGCTCCTTGCGGTTAAAAACAAAACGCCGAGTTTGACACACTTGCATCTAACCACTATTTACATAAGCTTTATCTGCTACGTTATTGTCATAAAAAGTGCGCTTTTGTTCAGTTGTTTACGCTAAGTAAACGTCCTTCACAAAATGCTACTTGTTTGTGCCAACTGCTTGCATCTAACCACTATTTACATAAGCTCTATCTGCTTGGTTTGTAACAGGTAGGCAACTAGCTAAAAGTATAAAAGCTTATAAAAAAACTCATAATAAATTGGTAATTATAAAAAAGGAAGTATATAAAAATGGCAAACAAAATCACTAAAGATACCCTTATTATGGATATCGTAAAAATTAACCCAGAAGCAGTAGGTATTTTACAAAGCTATGG
>JAFQBR010000210.1 GCA_017399665.1 Clostridia bacterium
CCCACGGATTTGGGTTTTTATTTTATAGCTAAAAAATTATTTAAAGTAGTAAAAAAAGTATTAAATAAGCAAATTTAAAAGTGCGGTTAATCGACTTATAGGCTAGTTTTTAATAAAAAATGCAAAAAAGGAGTAATATGAAATACTTTCTTGCAATAGATATAGGTGCATCGTCTGGAAGGCATATTTTAAGCTGGAAAGATGGCGATAAAATTAAAATTGAAGAAATATACAGGTTTGAAAATTCGCCTATAAATTCAAACGGCTCTTTAACGTGGAAGGTAGAAAGGCTTTTTAGTGAAATACTTAACGGCTTAAAAAGGGCAGGCGAACTTGGTAAAATCCCATATTCAGTTGGTATTGATACTTGGGGTGTGGATTACGCTTTACTTGATGAAAAGGATAAAGTAATAGATAGCGTTTATTGCTATCGCGATAACAGAACGCAAAGTTCAATCCCACAAGTACACGCTATTTTACCTTTTGAAAAACTTTTTGAAAGAACGGGCATTGCGTTTACAACATTTAATAGCATTTATCAGCTTTATCACGATTTAAAAAGCGGTAAAATGCAAAAGGCAAGTTCAATGCTAATGATTCCCGATTATTTTCATTTTAGGTTAACTGGTAAAAAAGTTCAAGAATATACTAACGCTACAACCACGGGTTTAGTTAACGCTAAAACTCACGAATGGGATTGGGATATTATTCAAGCGCTTGGGCTAAAAAAAGGACTTTTTGGCACCTTATCACAACCGGGAACTGTTGTTGGCGATTTTTCTAAGGAAGTTGCTTTGTTCGTTGGGTATAATGCAAAGGTTGTTTTACCCGCCACTCACGATACTGCAAGCGCAGTTATAGCAACACCCTTAAAAGGGCAAACACCATATATTTCAAGCGGTACTTGGTCACTTCTTGGTGTAGAGCAAAATAACGCCTTTACAAGCGCAGATGCTATGGCTTCTGGCTATTCAAACGAAGGTGGATTAAACTTTACCTTTAGGCTTCAAAAGAACATTATGGGGCTTTGGATGATACAGCAAATAAGGCATGAAGTTGGGGATAAATATTCTTTTGCCGAGCTTGCCGAAATGGCTGTTAACGAGCCTATAGACGCACTTTTAGACGTAAACGACCAAAGATTTTTAGCGCCGAATAGCATGATTAATGAAATTAAGAGTTCTGTTGGATGCGATCTTACTATTGGGCAAATCGCTTACTGTATATTTAATAGTTTGGCTTGCGACTACGATAAATCGCTTAAAGATTTAGAGCAAATGACGGGCGAAAAATATCAAACGCTTAATATAATAGGCGGTGGTAGCAAGAACGAACTTTTAAATAAACTAACCAAACAAAAAACGGGCAAGCGTGTTATAACAGGGCCAACCGAAGGAACTGCGCTTGGCAATTTAATAGTTCAAATGGTTAGCGCTAACGAAATAGAAAGCGTTTCACAAGGCAGAGAATTTGTTGCAAATTCTTTTGAAGTAAAGGAAGTTAATTAACCAAGGAGGGTATAATTATGAAAGATATATTAAAAGCCCCTTTCGTTGTTGAAATGGGGCAAACCACGGCAAATATGTATAGACTTGGCTGGGACGAAAGAAACGGCGGTAATATAAGTTATTTGCTAGATGAAAAAGAAGTTGGCGAATACTTAGATTTAAATAAGGTTATAAGGGTTATTCCCACTGGTTTTGATGCAACCGAGCTTATAGGTAAAATCTTTATAGTAACGGGTACGGGTAAATATTTTAAAAACGTGCAAAACGATCCCGAAACTAACCTTGGTATAGTAAGAATTGCAAAGGACGGTAAAAACGCAGAACTTCTTTGGGGATATAAAGACGGCGGTAAATTTACTTCTGAATTCCCCGCGCATATGATGAGCCATATAGCGCGCTTAAAGCAAGATAAAGAACATAGGGTAGTTATGCACTCTCATCCCACTTATACTATTGCAATGAATACCGTTTGTGAAGTGGATGAAAGAGACTTTACTCATAAACTTTGGCAGTCTAATACCGAATGCGTGGTAGTATTCCCAGATGGCGTTGGCGTGCTTCCTTGCATGATTTGCGGAACGGAAGAAATAGGCAGAGCAACGGCTGCAAAAATGAATGATCACCGCCTTGTTGTTTGGACGAATCACGGAATTTACGGCGCAGGCAAGAATTTAGATGAAGCCTTTGGGTTGATTGAAACGGTAGAAAAAACCGCGCAAATTTATATGCTTACTTTAGGCAGGGCAGTAAACGTAATTCCAGATGAAATAATTAAAGGGCTTGCCGATTTATGGGGCTTAACCGTAATGGAAGGCGTGCTTAAAAATTAGGAGAAAATTATGAGTTTTTATGAAGAATGCAAGCGCATATACGAAGCGCAGAATATAGACGTAGAAGGGGCTATAGGTCGATTATCTAACATTTCAGTTAGCGTTCACTGTTGGCAAGGGGATGACGTTATCGGTTTTGACGGTAGCGATTCGCTATCCGGCGGTATTCAAACTACGGGTAATTACCCGGGTAGGGCAAGAACGCCAGAGGAGCTTTTTGCAGATATAGAAAAAGCCTTTTCATTAATGCCCGGTAAAAAGCGCATTAACGTTCACGCGTGCTATGCTTTTTTAGGTGAGGATAAGGGTAAGGTAGATAGAGATGCGTATACCTATAAGCACTTTAAACCTTGGGTAGATTTTGCAAAGAAAATAGGCGCTGTGGGCGTAGACTTTAACCCCACTTTCTTTGCTCATCCTAAAATGAAAGATGGGCTTTCACTTTCTTCACCGGATGAAGAAACAAGAAGGTTTTGGGTTAATCACGGCAAGGCTTGCTTAAAGATTGCCGAAGAAATGGGTAAGGCTATGAACAGCCCCTGTCTCGTTAATATTTGGATTCCAGATGGATATAAAGATATCCCCGCTGATAGACTTTCACCAAGATTAAGACTAAAAGCAAGTTTAGATGAAATTTTGCAAGATTACAATAAAGAGTGGGTTATTCCTGCAGTAGAAAGCAAGGTGTTTGGTATTGGGCTTGAAAGTTATACCGTTGGCAATAACGAATTTTACCAAAATTACGCATCTTCAAAAGGTATTTGTTGTTTGCTTGATACCGGGCATTATCATCCCACCGAAGTTGTTTCAGATAAAATTTCTTCACTTCTTGCTTTTTATGAAAAAGTTGCCCTTCACGTATCGCGCCCCGTTCGTTGGGATAGCGACCACGTTGTTATTTTAGATGACGAGTTAAAAGAAATAGCAAAGGAAATTGTAAGAAACAACGCAGATAACAGGGTAATTATTGGGCTTGATTATTTTGATGCAAGCATTAACCGAATATGTGCTTGGGTTACGGGCGTTAGAGCGATGCAAAAAGCACTTTTATTTGCAATGCTTCTTCCGCACGAAGAACTTAAACAGTTGCAAGATGAAAACAACTTTACTAAGATTATGTATTTAAACGAAAAATTTAAATCAATGCCTTGGGGTGCTATTTGGGAAGAATATCTATCGCGCCAAGGTTTAGATGAAAACTGGCTTGAAGAAATTCAAAAATACGAACGTGAAGTTTTACTCAAACGCAGTTAAAATAATATATAACACAAAAAAAGCCGAGTGGATTAAAAAATCCGCCCGGCCTTTTGTTTACATGTATATTATATAATAAGGAAAGTAATAAAAAATATTTTTAAATTTTTCAAAAA
>JAFQBR010000020.1 GCA_017399665.1 Clostridia bacterium
AAGAAAAGAAAAAATTGAGTTTATTGATAAAGCAATTAATGCAAAGACTCAAAGTATTACTGATGCAAACAGCGATTTAGACAAAATTAATAAGAGAATTACAGAGGTTACGCGTGATTTAACTGCTGTTATGGGTAAACTTTCTGAAGGTGAAAGTGCAACTCAAGACGCACAAAATAAGGTTTTGCAGTCCGTTGAATCTCTTGCCGATATTAAAATGAATATTGGTACACTTTCAGGCGAAAAGAACGTTATTTCTTCACAACAGAGCGAAGTTTTAGAAAAAATGGCGGTACTTACCGAAAAACGAAACTCTATTTTAGCCGAGAAAGAAATTTGTGAAGCTTCAATTGAAAGAACGATAAAAGCTATAGCATCTTTAAAAGAATCGATTGAAGATGAAGAAAGTGCAATTCGCTCAACCAACGAATATATTTCGCAAATTAACAATAAAATTTATGTTCTTAATGCAGATATTTCTTCATTAAGTGCAAGAAAAAACGTTTATGCGGGTTTAAAAGAATCATTTAGCGGTTATCCTGATTCGGTTAAGAATTTAATGATAGCAGCAAAGAATAATCCTGCAATCGGAGCTAAAATTAAAGGTTTAGTTGCATCTGTTATTAAAACAGAATCTAAATTCGAAACGGCTGTTGAAACTTTACTTGGTGGGGCAATGAGTAATATTATTACTGCTAACCCAGACGATGCACAGTATTTAATTGAGTATTTAAAGCGTAACGGTGGAGGTAGAGTAACTTTCCTACCTGTTTCTTCAATGAAGGTTCGCCACGATAATGAAGATTTATTAAAAGCAGTGAAGGAAAAAGGTGCTTTAGGTCTTGCGACTACCGTTGTAAAGTACGATTCTTATTTTGACAGTGTAGTTCGTCATCTACTTGGCAACACTTTAATATGTGATACTGTTGACAATGCAGTTGCTATTGCTAAACGATATCGTTTCTCTTTTAGAATTGTAACTTTAGATGGCGATTTAATGAATACTTCAGGTTCAATGACAGGTGGTTCAAAGCGTTCAAATACTTCAAACCTACTTGCAACCGACCGTATGCTTGAACAGATTGAAAAAGATTTAAAAGAAAAGAGTGCAGAGTTAAAGACTTTAAACGAGCATAAACAAAATTCTACTGAGCAAGTAAACGAAATGATTGCTGACCTTGAAAAGAAGGAAGGCGAGCTAGTTGAAAACAAGCAGAGCATTGCTTCTTTAAAGGAAAAATTAATATCTATTGAAAGATCTGTTGTTGACGTTGAAAACGATATTAAACAAAATGACGTTGCTGTGAAGCAAATAACAGCCCGCCTTGAAGAAATTAAACGTCAGTATAGCGACATTGAAGAAAACAACGAAAAACTTTCAGAAGTGCGTGCAAATGCATCTTCAGATGCTATTCGTCATCAGTCAGCTTACGAGTCGTTAAAGAAAGAGCGTGAAGAGCTTATTGAAGAAAACTTAATGCTTCAAAAGACTTTAAGTGCGTTAAATACTGAAATAGCAAACTCTAAGGAAGAAATTATTCGTTTACAAAACGATAGAAATGACGCTTTAGAAATTATTGCAAAAGATACTCAAACTGTTGAAGAAAATTTAGCTGCTATTGATAAAAAGAGACGCGAAATTGAAAAAATTGCGCTTAGTACTGAAGAACAAAGCGGTCTAAATTTAAAACGCGACGAATTAGATAAGGTAAAAACAAGAAAGCATGAACTTGGTGAGCTTATTCAGCAAGATGATTTGCGCAGACAAATGCTTATTTCTGAGCTAAATAGAGTTGCGCAAAAGTTAATGGATGAAAAGATTGCATTAACAAAGATTGATACAGACTTAGAATATATGCAAAAGCATATTGAAGAGGAATACGGCTTAACTTACGAAACTTGTCTTTCACAGAAAGATCCAGATTATAATATGGCTCTTTCTAATCAAGAAATGTACAGAATTAAGCGTAAAATAGCAACGCTTGGGGCAATTAACCCCAATGCGGTTGAAGAATTTAACGCTTTAAAAGAACGTTACGAAGATTTTAACAGACAACGTAGCGACCTTGAAGCAGCAGAGGCTGACTTAAAGGCTGTTATTAAATCTATTACCGAAGAAATGGTAGAAATATTCAACGAAGGATTTGAAACGATAAGAGTTAACTTCAAAAGAATATTTAAAGAACTATTCGGTGGTGGTAGTGCAGACTTAGTCGTTGAAGACGTAGTTGAAGGTCAAGACCCGCTTGATGCAGGCATAGAAATTGTTGCTGAACCGCCTGGAAAAAAGCTTACGAAGATTTCGCTTTTATCAGGTGGCGAGCAGGCTTTAACCGCGACTGCAATCTTGTTTGCAATTCTTCGTCTAAGACCAATGCCTTTCTGCGTACTTGACGAAATTGAAGCTCCGCTAGATGATGCCAACGTAGAAAGAGTTGCTACATACCTTAAGCATTTCGCGGAAGAAACACAATTCGTAATAATCACTCACAAAAAGGTTACTATGGAAAATGCAGATACGCTTTTCGGTGTTACAATGGAAGAAAAGGGTGTTTCTAAGATCGTTTCTGTTAAATTGTCTGATATTAACAGCGATATTGCCGACTAATAGGAGTATTTATGGGATTTTTTAAAAAGATTTTCAGCGCGCTTAAAAAGACTAAAGATGCTTTTTCTAAAAAAATTTCCGCGCTGTTTACCCACGATAAAATCGGTGAGGAATTTTATGAAGATTTAACCGATATTCTTATTTCTTCAGACGTTTCTTATTCAACTGCCGACGAAATAGTTGAAGATTTACGTGACAGTATGATTGAAGAGCGTACGTCTGATAAAGATTATGTTGTTGAAAGTTTAAAAAATATATTAATTGAGAAATTAGAACAAGCAGGCGAGCTTGAAATAGAGTATCCTGCAATTATTACAGTAATAGGTGTTAACGGTGTTGGTAAAACAACTTCTATTGGCAAGCTTGCTTCCTTTTTTAAAAATGAAGGTAAAAGTGTTGTTTTAGCAGCCGGCGATACATTCCGTGCTGCAGCTGGTGAACAGCTAAACGTTTGGTCACAGCGAGCTGGTGTTCGCATAATTTCGCACGGCGAAGGTAGCGATCCTTCCGCTGTGGTTTACGATGCCGTTAGCTCTATGAAGGCGAAAAACACTGATGTATTAATTGTTGATACGGCAGGTAGACTTCACGTTAAGTCGAATTTAATGGAAGAACTTAAAAAAATTTCTCGAGTTGCTGAAAGGGAATATCCAGAAGCAAACTTCTACAAGTTTATTGTTTTAGACGCAACAACCGGTCAAAACGCTTTATCACAGGTTTCTGCATTTGATGAGGCCGTTGGTATTGACGGAATAATTTTAACTAAATTAGATGGAACGGCAAAAGGTGGATTTGTTATTTCTCTTTGCGCTGAAAATGAAATACCTGTTGCTTTCGTTGGAACAGGCGAAGGTATAGACGATATTGAACCTTTTGACGCTCAATCATTTATTGATGGCTTATTATGATTGATTTAAACGATTTAATTAATTATCTTGCGCGTTTTGCAGTTTTATTGTTTATTTTGCCGGCTCATGAATTTGCTCATGCTTTTGCAGCATATAAAAACGGAGATTATACGGCAAAATTTTCAGATAGATATACTTTAAATCCATTAAAACATTTTGACCCTGTTGGTCTTGTGTGTTTCTTGCTTGTTGGATTTGGTTGGGCTAAACCGGTACCTGTAAATCCGTATAATTTTAAAAATTTTAAAAAGGGATGTTTCTGGGTTTCTATTGCGGGCGTTTTAACAAACTTTGTTTTGGCGTTTTTGTTTTATCCGTTATTTTTACTTGCATTTAATTTTTTACCTAGAATCGCTTTTCTACCAAAACTGCTTATTGAATTTATTCTTGCTGTAACTTATTATGGATTTGCATTAGACCTCTCTTTTTGCGTATTTAATCTAATTCCCGTGTTTCCACTTGACGGATTTAGATTGGTAGATACTTTTGCAAAAAAACGCGGTAGTGTTTATCAGTTTTTACGCAACTACGGTTACTATGTGCTTTTAGGTTTAATTTTGTTAAGTTCTGTTGCAAGAAATAGTCCACAGCTTGCTTCTTTAGATATTTTTGGCTATTTTATGACTTTTGCAACTGATATTGTAGGTTATCCAATAACAGCATTTTGGAGTTTTATTTTTAAATTAATTTTTGGTTGATTATGAATGCTAATTACGAAATAAAGAATTTCGAAAGCAACTGCGATTATAATACGCAGATAATTGACTTCGACGGTCCGCTTGACTTGCTTTTACAGCTTGTTAAAAGGGCACGTATTGAAATAAAAGATATTTTTGTTTCAGAAGTTACAGACCAGTTTTTGAAATATCTTGACACAATGGAATTTTTTGATATAGAAAAGGCAAGTGAGTATGCAGGCTTTGCCTCTGCTTTGCTTTACGAAAAATCAAAGGCGTTACTTCCTAGACTTGAGGATGATCTTGAGTTTGAAGAAGAGCAAGGTGGAATTATTCCTGCGCTTGAACAGCTTGCTTTGTTTAAACGCATGAGCGAAAAGCTTAAGGAGCTTGAAAACGTTAATAGATACTATAAACCGCCTGAACCTTCTGCAAACGATTATAGAATAGTTTATAAGGATTTTAACTTTGAAGGCTTAATGAAGGCGTTTTCAGACCTTTTATCTAGGGTTGAATTGGAGCGTAATATTCACCAAAAAAGGGAAATTCCAAAAGAAGTATTTACTGTTCCTGAAAAAATGGAGTTTATTAAGGGGCGTATTAGCGAAATGAAGGAATGCTCGTTCTTCGAGCTTTTCCGCGTTACCGCTTCAAAAAGTGAAATTATTACTACTTTTCAAGCAATGCTTGAGCTTTTAAAAAGACAATTTATTAAAGTTGAACAAAAAGCTGTATTTGATGATATAACAATTACGCTTAACGAAAATTATGGAGGAGATGACAATGGCGACTTCGGAGACCTTAGCGAATATAATTGAGTCAATTGTGTTTATTGCCGGGAACGCTATTTCAGCAAAGGATATTGCTGAACATCTTGAAGTTACTGAAAAAGCAGTTTTGGATGCTGCAAAGCAATTACAAGATAAATATAATGCAAAAAGCGGTATTAATTTGCTTATTTTTAATAAAAAACTGCAGTTTTGCTCTAATCCTGAATATGCAGAAAGCGTTGCTTCTGTACTTAATCCTATAAGAGAGAGAGAGCTTTCGCGTAGTATGATGGAAGTTGCTGCAATTATTGCTTATAAACAACCCGTTACGCGTTTGGATTTAGAGCAAATTCGTGGCGTTGATAGTGAATATGCAATACAAAACCTTTTAAAACTTGGTGTTATAGAGGTTGTAGGTCGTAAGGACGCTATCGGTAGACCTGTTCTTTTTGGAACGACAGACGTGTTTTTAAAGAGATTCCAAATAGCTTCGTTAGACGATTTACCTGATTATGAGCAAGTTCTTGCTGAAATTCAAAGACCTAAAACGGCATCTTATTTGTTTACTAAGGACACTTACGATGAATCAAAGGACCCTGAAGTTTTAGCGGCGCAAAAAGCTCAACAGGAAACAATTGCTGTGGTTGCAAATGATAACGCTAGTGATGATGG